>DATGFZ010000604.1:0-11141 GCA_035308805.1 Puia sp.
GTAATTCCTTTAGCGCTGTTTCCAGTTCCGGGTCCCGGTGTTTGAGGATGGCCTCAATATTTTTTTCAACCACGATATCCGGTTTTATACCATATCCTACGAATTCTTTCCCGTCAGGGTAGGTATCTTTTTTGGAACAGACCTGACCGGATCCCCCTCCAGGCAGATCAAAGGAGAGCGGTTGCCCGGTGCTGCCAAAGCTGGTCTGACCTATCGTGAGCGCCCGGTTTTTCAGGTTACTCAGCATGATCAGGAAGTCTTCTGCCGCCGAAGCCGTGCTGTTTCCCATCAGGACAACCAGGGGGAGGGTAATTCTCGGAACTGAGATATTGTTTTCAAAACGCATGGTATCGCCTTTATACCAGTAATTGTTGTTATAATTCTGGACACATTTCCGTTCAAAAGCCGAGAGGCTGTCCGGATTCTTTTTCCTGAAGTATTTACCCCAGGCTTTAAATGCGCTGATGTTCTCTTTCGTCTGCCAGGCAGAACCCACCAGCGGATTGGCATCCGTAAAGTATTTAAGGATCTCAGCCCCGATTTCGCTATTGCCGCCGCCATTCCTACGGATATCCAAAATCATTCCTTTACAGCCCCTGATCTCCGGTAGTATTTTCTGAAAGTCATCCACCACGCCCCGGTCTCCAAAAGTATTGATCTGAAAATACCCGATATTTCCCATTCGTTCGTAGCGGGTGCGCTGATAAGGCGGGTCAGGTACTTCCCAATGCCTGCGATAAGTATGATAATAGGCCGCATAGCGGATCATTTTTCCCTGCGGGGTTTTAAGCGCAAGCTGCCAGCGCTGCGTAGTATCGGTGCCATAAAACAAGTCCCATGCCGCATCATTATAAAGCTGCTGTTCGGTCGAAGCGCAGATGTATGGAAAAATATTATCCCGCATCCAGTCGGCAAGTGGTACCTGATCCACGGAAATCAGTTCCGAGCCGAGGGGAACTTTTGATGAGTCCGACAGGTCAATATTGGTAACAAAAAAATGCTTATTGACACATTCAAAATTGATAAACTTATACCGTGAGGAATTGTGATATAGCGCGAAGGATTCCTGAATGCCGGTATGACCATCGTGCAGCAATGCCGCAAATTGTTTCAGGACAAGGTAATAATTCCAGGTGTTCCTGGTCGCCAGCACTTTTGGAATAAAGGCCTGGTATGCGCTATCCCAATTTATGTGGGTCTTGTCAAAATAGACAAAATTATTCGCAGCCTCGGACCAAAATTCAGAAAGCCCCATTATTTTCTCCGCATCGCTCAGGTTACTGACGGTATCAATCTGCGCAGTAACCCCAGTGCCATAAAGGAACAAGACCAAGCAAATTATTCTTTTCATTATAATATGATTTTATCGAAATTCGGCAATCGCCGCTGAAGGGGATCTCAACTCAGGTCAATTGATATCTGACACACAACGGATACCTACAATGACCCCCTCCATGTTAAATTGCTCTTTCGCTTTCTTGTCGTCAATTAAATAAAAATCAACAATGTCTTTGCGAACAATTGCAGCGTTGATGGAGGAAGCACCGAAGTAAAGTTTGTCTTTAATCAGGACGGGAAAATTTATACCATCCTTTTCAAAAAAACTTGTTGCTTCCTGATTCCTGAAAATATAGGTTCTCCCTTTATACTCGTATGCTGCCTGGTCCCCATTCAGAGCCAATTTTTTTACCTCTGCTATCTCCCTTTGTCGTTCGTCAGCAAATTCCTGTGTTAAGGGCTGACTGTATTGAACCGGTTTTTGAAATGAACCAGGGACCGGTGCCTTATTTTTTTTAGTTGATTTTATATTTGCCGTCACCGTTTTTATCCCGGGGTGGTCATTTTCCCCGAAAGCCACTATCATATCTTTATTCAACAACGGTTTTTCTTTTTCAGCTTTATCTGGTTTTAATCCAAAGGCGCAACATAAAATGAGAAGGATGGGCATCGCCATCACACGACTCAGATAGCGATATTTTTTGTTTTTTAATTGTGTAAGCATGGTGATCCTGCGCTTCATCTGATTGCTAAAAAACGGGTTAATTATTTCGATTTGATTTGAATGAACGGTTTGCCAAATTAACAGTTCCGCATAACTGTATTTGTCGCTTCCGGAAACAGCATATTCGTCAGCAAGAAATTCATGAATGGTTCTGATTTCTTTTTTTATCAGAAAGAAAAATGGATTGAACCAAAAAATGCATTTGATTATTTCAAGAAATAATATATCAAAGGAATGTTTATTGCGCACGTGGTAAATCTCATGTCGCAAAATTTGAATTCCCGCCCTGCTGCTCAAATCCAGTTCCTCATTCCAGAAAATGGTTTTGAAAAATGAAAAAGGAGATTGTGGCTCATGCGTATAAAAAAGTTTTATGTCGCCAATCTTTTCCCAGTTATATTTCTTTTCCATTTGCAAAAAATTATAAATTGTTTTTGCAAGCATTAAAATCAATATGAAACTGATCAGCATATATGAGGCCAGCAGCACATCCTGCCACATAAACATATTGTTCAAATGGTTTTGAACGGGCATAGTCAGAACAGCATCCTGCCACCTGCTAGCCGAAACAACTTCCAGTATTTTTGCACCGGGAGCAGCACCATGATGCGGAAAAGAAATACCTATGCAGGGAAGAATTAGGGATATCACCACAGTAGCGATGAGATACATCCTGTTGTACGAATGAAATTGTTTGTTTCGCAAAGCAAACCAGTAATACCCGCACAGTAAGGCGGAAACAAGAATTACTTTTCCAACATATAAGATAATGTTCATGGCTGTTGGTTTTTGGATGATTTGACTTGTTGTAACAATTCTTCGAGTTCGGACAAACTGATTTTATTGTCGCTCACAAATTGGGAAACCAGTTTTGCCGGCGAGTTTTCAAAATATCCTTTGACTAACTGGGTCGCAGTCTTTTTGCCGTATTCGCTTTTGCTTATTTTGGGCTTGTATAAATTATTTCGTCCCTGCACTTCAAATTCCACATAATGCTTGGCAATTAAAATTTTCAAAACCGTTGCGACGGTATTTGGATGGGGCTTTGGCTCGGGACAAGCATCGGTTACGTCTTTTAAAAAACCCTTTCCCAATTTCCAAAGCGCGAGCATAACCTGCTCTTCAGCCTTCGTGATTGATTTCATTATAACTAGTTCTATAGTTGTTGATACAAACTTATAACTAAATTTCTAGTTACCAATTTTTTTTTGAAAATTATTTTTCATGAATGAAAAGCTGCAAAGGGACCCTCGAAGAAGAATAGAATTTTGTATACCCGCGTGATGACATGGGGGAAGCCTGCGTAATATAGTTTTTCAGGCGATGACCTCCCTATGGACAGGTATGCGAAAAAAATGCTCCGCAGGTTTCTTCGATTACCTCTTTTATTATCTAGTTTTTAACTGTCTCAAACAAAAAGTGTAAATTCCAAAACAGCGAAAGGATCACCACGGTTTGCAATGTCTACTGGTTATCATGTTGGTCCGGCTTGTGGCATTGTGAATAATTCTTCATCCATGGTCTCGTAATTTTAAGTAACTCTATAGGATGAAAAGAAAAACATTCTTAAAACTATCCTCCGTCATGGCAACAGCACCGCTTTTCCCTTCTCTTTCGGGATGGAATCAACCTGAGAGATTAAGGAACTGGGCGGGCAATGTAGAATACAGCACCTCGAATGTGTTTTATCCTAAATCTGTTCCTGAGGTGCAGGAACTGGTTAAAAAATGCACGAGACTAAGGGTCCTCGGCACAAGGCATTGTTTCAACAGGATTGCCGACAGCAAATACAACCTGGTTTCAACAAAAGACTTGAACAAAGTCATATCTCTGGATGAAAAAGCTCATACGGTTACCGTGGAAGGCGGGATCAAGTACGGCGAGCTTTGCCCATGGCTCGATGCAAAAGGTTTTGCCCTGGCAAACCTGGCTTCATTGCCGCATATATCCGTCGCCGGGTCCTGCTCCACAGCAACACACGGTTCAGGTGTGGGAAACGGCAATCTTCCTTCAGCAGTACAGGCTTTGGAATTTGTGACTGCGGGCGGAGAGATTGTTCATCTTTTTAAGGATAAGGACGGAGAAACCTTCCTGGGAGCAGTAGTCGGGCTGGGTGCGATTGGTCTGGTTACAAAAGTCACCCTCGGGGTCCAGCCTGCATACACCATGAGACAAAATGTATTTGAGCGCCTGCCGGTGGCTCAACTCAAAGACAACTTTGAAAAAATTATGTCTGCAGGCTATAGCGTGAGCCTGTTTACGGACTGGCAAAATGAAACGGTAAACGAAGTCTGGATAAAAAGCCGCCTGGATACCGGAACAGATTTTAATGCCAGGGCTGAATTTTTTGGAGCGACTGCCGCTACCAAAAACATGCATCCGATTGCGGCCCTCTCTGCTGAAAACTGTACGGCACAAATGGGAGTGCCCGGTCCCTGGTATGAAAGACTGCCTCATTTCAAAATGGGATTTACGCCAAGCAGTGGTAAAGAGTTACAGGCAGAATATTTTGTACCGAGGCATAACGCTGTCGAAGCTTTTATGGCCGTTGCCCGAATGGGTAAACAAATCGGACCACATTTGCTGATCTCAGAAATACGCGTCATTGCTGCAGACAGGTTCTGGATGAGTCCCTGCCGCAACCAGGATTCAGTGACCATTCACTTTACCTGGAAGCCCGAATGGGACGCGGTCAGCAAATTGCTGCCGGTCATTGAAAATGAACTCTCGCCATTTACCGTAAGACCGCACTGGGGTAAATTATTTTCGATCAGCCCGAAAACCCTGGAATCACGATATGAAAAGCTCTCAGATTTTAAAAAGTTGGTTGCTACGTACGACCCGCGTGGAAAATTCCGGAATGAATTTCTAGATCTGAATATCTATTCGTAGCAGATGGGGAAAAATTATTCAACGCGGCAATACAAAAGATGCTACGGAATAAATTGAAAAAAATTATTCTCTTCACGATTATATTTTAACTGGTAAAATAATTTGTCACGAGCTTCCGCCGCATTGGAGATACATAGGTACGAACGGCAGCTATTTACGAGTGCGGACAATAGTGTATTTTTGCCAGCTTATATAGAAATCAACCCAAGCGGGAATTTAAGGGAATACATACCATTCGCCGCTGACTAAATCTTCAAATGGCATGATCGTTAAATAAGAATCTGCTTTGTCTGACTTATAAATTGTCACTGAGAAATCGGTGATATTTACAATCCTGTAAATATCTTTTTTGTCTCTCAGAATAATATCTTCCTTTCGCAAATTCTTTACGATTTCAAATGAATCTATCTTTTTCATGTTGTTAGCTTTATAAAAATTCAAAATGGTCCCTGCTAAGAATAGCAGGGACACTTGGTATAAGCAATCGATAAAAATATTCGAGGGTTACACATCAACAGACTGAAGTCACTACTTCAACTTGGTAAAACCGTTTGTAGAAAAATAGAGGATCGCCAACAAAATGATCATAGATAAGATTACGTAGAAAACTTTATCCGATTTGTTGAATTTCGGTTTGGGGTTGTTCATAAACTATCCGGTTGTTTATGACAAAAAAATAGCAGCAAACTTTTTAAAGGATGACGCTATGTATCATTGAACTAATTACTAAGTTATGCAATTCGGAAAATTCAATCCAAATAAATCTGTCTTTTATTTTGGTTTTTTTTTGACTGGGATGGGATTAATGGAGAATGAAAAGCTCCTCATTTGGTCAATGGTTGAACTAGCCAGCATTATTTCTGGATCTCCGCCTTGGCAACGCACGGTTTTTGCAGCGATCTGATTAGGCTTTCTCCAAACAGTTTCTTGACTACTCAGCGAATCAATTGTACGAGTAAATTCTAATTTATCGTTACAGGTTCTGGGGGAGGTTTCAAATTGACTGCGTTTCTTTTTCTGAAACTATCAGGCATCCGTCAGCAGTTTTTAAATTTTTCAAGTATTGATACGATTTCTTGATAATCGGCATTCTTTTTACAAATAAAATTTTGAATAAACAATTTCAAACATGTTTGAAAGGAATTGATGGTATTATCACCAACAAAATCTCGAGTAAAATCAAATAATTTTTTCTTATTATCACTAGAATTATAGCTTTCTTTCAATTCTTTTGTTTTTAAAAGTGATTTTGCATAATCACTGTCCCAAATTAAATCTTCAGGAATTTTATTTTTGGGCAAATAATCAAGGTTTGTATATAAATACCCAATAAATTTTTGCGCAGCAATTTTTTTTTGATTTTGATTACCACCAGTATTGCCGTTACTGTCTATGCTAAATCGCAGGGAGTTAAAATTCAGTCCAGTAATTTCTTTAACTGTAATGTCCAGTGAAGTAAAATTATCGTATTCTTCGACTTTCATTTTTGCAGGTTCTATCTTTTGTTTGGTTTTGTCGCCATCAAGAATTATGAATTTCCTAAATTCTCCTTCTTGAGAAAAGCCTGCGGCTTTAATATATAAATTATCGGCTCCTCCAGGCAAAAAGTTGACTATAAATATCAATGAAAGTTCATTTTTTAAATCAGACAATATTTTTTCAACGAGCATTTGTGACAATACATCTTCCACAAAAATTATTTTCTTTGATGTATCTAAAATTGTTTCTCCTATTCGTTGAAAAGCTTCTAAGTAATGACATTGATTTTTTATATTAAATCTAACTCCTTCATCATTATAAAAAAGTTTTATTGCATTGGGAGGTAAAAATTGAACAAATTTTGGTGAGTGGGTAGATATAACAACTTGTAATTTTTTTTGCAAAGTTTGTTTCAAAAGGAATTCGAGTAATTTTTCTTGGGCGCCCGAGTGCAGTGAAACCTCAGGTTCATCTAATACAATTAAGGAATAGTTAGGCTTGTTCATAATTTCATAAACAAGCTTAACTACAGCAAACTCACCCCGTCCAGCGAAAGCTTCAGAATAGGCAATATTCAATGTCTTGAAATAAATCGTTAATCCTTGTGTCTCCGCATAAAGATTATGTTTTATTAGTTTGCATTCAACATATTTTTTCCCTAAGATTTTATTGACTTCATTTAATTCATTTGAATTTAAGATTATTGGCTGATTTATTTGCCTTGTAAAATATGAATGGGCAGTATTGCTATCAATTACTCTTTTTAAATGCTTCGATTTCTTACGAATCGCATCTTGTTTCGTTTTAATTGTTTTGGTTGCCTGGAAATTTGAAAAATAAAAATATTTGTCGTATGCGCTTAATTCGGACCGAAAATCAAGGTAAAACACTTCCTTAACTATAGTTGGATTTCTAGATCCTCCTAATTTTTTCATCCCCCATTTTCCAAGCGGTCTTGATGGTTCCCAATAATGACCACCTTTTGCGGCTCCAATTCTTGTTTTTACTACTTCTAATATTTCTCCATCTTCATTTTTATATCCATAAACAAAACCAGGACGATTTTTCGAATCATCAACTATGGGATCAACGGATGTGGCAAACCAGAAAATTCCTGTACTATAACCTTCAGGCATCCCATAAATTGCATGAAGTGCTGAACTTTTGCCGGAACCATTTTGACCTACTAGTACGGTTAAAGGGAAATTAAAAATAATTTCTGAGTTTAATTGTAAGTTTTTATAAAAGGGAAATCGAATGTATTCAATAAAATACTTGAAGTTGCCTTTTAAATATGACTTGCCAATATCATCAATTAATTTTTCAATATCATTATTTTCATTCAACATTTTTCAGAATGGCTTTTGCAATCTTAAACGACAAAATAGGAGGTACTGCATTACCAATTTGACGAGAAATTATGGACTGATTTTTACCATGGAAAATATAGTTCAAATCAAAAGTTTGCAGTGTTGCGCCCTCACGAAGAGAAATACCTCTGTCTTGTTCGGGATGACCGAACCTTCCGTTAGATATACTATTAAATCTAGTGGTAATTGTAGGCGCGGGTTTATCCCAAAACATTCTACTATACGAATCAGAAAAGTTTTTAGTATTGAAATGAGACTTAATAGCTATTTCCTTATCAAAAGAATATGCCATTCTTGTTCCACCGTTATGCGGAGTCGCCTTAAGCCTTTGCAAATTTCTATTTGTTAATCCTGCACTTGTATGATTGAATTGGGATTTATCTTTATGTCCTGCAGAAATTGGTTTAAATTTTTTCTTATCCCCTATAAACTTTCGGACGGTTGGAATTTCTGATTTTGTATCGGCAATTGGTAATTTTACATCTTTCATTACCCTCGATGCTATGAGCAAAAATCTTTTTCTTGTTTGTGGAACACCATAATGGGATGCATTTATTACTTCATGACAGTATATATATTTTTGTTCTGTAAGAAAATTAAGAAAGGCCTTTAATGGACTTTCTTCAAATCGATTTAAAATACCTGGAACATTTTCAACAACAATATGCCCTGGCCTGAAATGTTTCACAAATCGTTCGAAATCGCAAAGAAGATTTTTTGATTCTTCAGATTTAGCCTTTATGGTTTTGATATTGCTCCAATATTGACACGGGCTGCAACCAATAAAAATTAAATGATCATCGTTTGTTTTAATTTTCAATTCTTTTTTAAGTCCTAAAAAACTCAACTTCTTTATGTCCGAATGAATGAATATTGACCCAGGATTATTCTTTGTGTAAGTTTCTTCGCAATCTTTATCTATATCAATACCCCCCAAAACTCTTACTCCGGCTTTACGAAAACCTGCGGTCATCCCCCCGCCTGAACAAAAAAAATCTACAGCCCTTAAATTCTTTGCCTTTCCGTTCTTCTTTTCTTGCATTAATCGTTTTTTTGCAAAATAATAAATTTCCTTTCAATGTCTATTAAATGCTTACTCACATAACCTGCAAACGTAATCATGGATCAATTATTTATTTTCAAAATAATTAATGAAATATTTTCTAAAAACCTTTTTGATAGATTTGTTCAATATAAAACATAACAAGATATGAGTATTGACGTTATTTAAGATCAGGAATCTAAAACTTTAATGTTTCCTAAATAGAAACACTTAAACAAGTTCCTTAAGGCATTAAGAATATTATAATCAGGAATATTTTAAAAATGAATGTAACTCAAGTATTACAAACTCATTTGACCCAAGAGCAATTAAGTGCAGCGTCTGATCCTTCGACCGAAATTTTGTGCTTAGCATGTGCAGGATCTGGCAAGTCAAGGACCTTAGCTTTTCGTATCGCAAGGCTGGTGGCGCAAGGCGCCCCGCCAGAAAGTATTCTTGCATTCACATTTACTGAAAAGGCGGCTGAATCAATAAAAAGAAGAGTAGCGGAGGCATTACAAAAATCAAATCTCAATGCCTCAATTATTGGAGCGATGTACATTGGCACCATTCACTCTTATTGCAAATTTCTCTTGGGTGAGATGGATGCAAAGTATCGGCAGTTTGACGTGTTGGATCCAAATAGATTGAAGTTATATTTGATTTCAAGATATAGTTCTTTAGGGATAAAAGAGATTCGCGACAAAAGAACCGCCCTAAGATTGCAAAGAGATCCGCAATCAGGTGCTCAAAAATATTTTGAAACAATAGAAAAAATATCTGATGCATGGTCCAATTTAAATGATGAGTCATTAAATATTGTAGACGTTCAAAAGGAAAATAATGAACTTGGAAATACTCTTCAAAAAATCTATGATGGACTCAATAGGGAGCAGTTTATTGACTATTCTTTAATGATCAGATTGATTGTAGATGCATTAAGAAATAATGATGTAAGAATTGATGCCGCAATTAAAGATATTAAACATTTGATGGTTGATGAATACCAAGATGTAAACCCCGCTCAGGAATTTCTCATTAGAGGAATTCACGAAAGAGTCGGCACATTGTTCGTCGTCGGAGACGATGATCAAGCAATTTATTCTTGGAGAGGAGCGGACGTAAGTAATATTTTAAATTTTTGCAACAGGTACCCCAAAGCCTCCGCACATTACCTATCGACGAATTTTAGAAGTACTACAAAAATCGTAGAAGCCTCAGCAGGTTTCATTGCTAGACAATTAGCTTCTCAGCGCATACCTAAAAAACCTGTTGCCTTTTCAGAGAATCAAAATTTTTCCAATCAATTTGGAAAATTCTTCTTTTCCCAAAGAGAAGAAGAGGGTCGGTGGGTTGCAAGTCGAATTAAAAACCTACTTGGGATGGGTTATCAGGATGGAGATGTTTTCAGAGGTTTATCTCCAAGTGATTTTGCTATTTTAATGAAATCCACAAACAGCTCAGAACAAAACGAACGTCCAAGGCACTATGCTTTCACTCAAGCATTGAAAGCAGAAGATATTGATTATTATATAGAAAATCAAGGAAGCATTTTTGATTTTAAATGCGTGCAAATTCTTCATCTCACATTTGAAAAATTAAGAAATAATGACTTGGACCGAGATAACTTAAAAACATTCTTTGACTCCGAAATCATTCACGTTTATAAGAACACAAGATTTTCAAATATAAGTTCTGTATTAACAAAATGGCAAAGAGAAATTCATCAGCCAATTAGCGGCGCGCGCAGAAAGGTAAGTCCTCAAGAACTGCTTCATGAAATTCTGCATGCATTTAATATTCAGGATTCTGATTTTACAGATTTAGAATTGCATGCAATAGGTATGTTTAGCAAAATAATGCAGGATATTGAATCGGTATACATAAGTATCGATTCTACATCTCGTTTCAGAGAGATTTTAAATTTTATAGATCAAGTGGCAACTGGGTCATATGAAACAAGCCAGGATATATTAATTCAAAAACCAAATGCGGTTTTTATTTCAACAATACATGCCGCTAAAGGCTTGGAATTTCCAGTTGTGTTTTTAGTAGATGTTCAATCCGGGAGATTTCCTGGAAGCCAAAGAAGATATGATGGATGGCTACCCAGTGATTTAATGCAAAATGCTATCAGTAGAGGCGCCTATCAAAATAATCGGGAAGGAGAAATCAGGCTTTTTTACACTGCTATTACAAGAGCTGAACGGTATTTATATTTATCTGGAAGCGCATTTCTTCCAGGCGGAACGAGACAAAATTCAAGATCCATTTTTGATAGAGAACTCATTCATCCTGAAATTACGGACGATTTATCTTTAATGCCCAGCGGTCTTAAGAAAGTTGAACAGCGTCA
>DATGFZ010000605.1:0-3089 GCA_035308805.1 Puia sp.
AGTAAGAGCAGCAGCCACAAATATTTACGGTAGCTATTTTTTTTTGCATGCTTATCGTCACCGGGGTCAGCATCGGGAGCCTGCATGCTGGCCATTACCTTATCCCAGTCTTTGGGTTCGGTGTTCAGGGGATAGTCTTCAGCTGCCCTGCGAAACAATTCATCCATATTATCGTCGTTCAAATATTGCATATGTCTAATTGTCTGTTGCTATCGTTTATTTTTTTTTGCAACAGCGCCCGTGCTTTTGATAAATTTGATTTGGATGCGCCAACCGATATTCCCAGGCTGTTTGCTATTTCCTGGTGTGTGAACCCGTCTATGACATACATGTTAAAAACAGCACGATACGAAGGTGGAAGTTTTTTTACTTCCTTGATCAGTTCTTTGTACAGCAGGTTCTGGTCGGCTGCCCGCGACCTGTCTTCGGGCTGCCAGGAGTTATCGTCCAGCGCCCCGATTTCAGGCAACAGGCTGTCTTTTCTTAATGCATCGATGGCCGTGTTAACCATAATGGTTCGCATCCACCCCAGCAATATTTTTTCAAGGTTTTCCGGGTTTTCATAATGAAACCGTGTAAAATTTCTAAACACTTTTACGAACCCGTCATTCACGATATCAATGGCCTTCTCATAGCGATATATATACCTGAAAACAATCTTCAGGCAATAACCAAAATATCTTTCATAAAAGAGTTTTTGATACTTATGATTATTCTCCAGACAAGATGCTATGACCTCTTGTAAATTTTCCAATCTATTTCCAGGTTGTTTTGCAATATAGTACGATTTTTTCCCCAATAGGTTGCAATTGCTCATTGGTTTTAAGAGAAAAACTTTTTCGTCTGTTGCTCCCGGTTAGGATTTTTGCTTCATTAATTTCCCGATAAAAACAAGAAAATATATTTGGACAGCATGGCATTTCGACAGGTGGAGAAAAAAGATTATTTTGTCGCTTAATCATACCTGATAAAACCCATGCTACCTGCTTTCCGATTTTTTTTTGCGATTATTTTCCTTTCTGTATTGTCTGCAACAAAGTCTTTTGCTCAGACCAATGTGCTGATGCAACATAATAATTTAAAAAGAACGGGCTGGAACGGCAATGAAACCCAACTGACGCAGTCCGGTCTGGTCAATGGCAATTTTGGTTTGATATTTTCCCGCAGTCTGGACGACCAGACCTATTCCCAGCCATTGGTAATGACCAATCTGTCCATTGGCGGGAGTGTGCATGATGTGGTGATCGTGACAACGGTGAACAACAGTGTGTATGCGTTTGATGCCGATGATTCAAGCGTGACCAGTCCCTACTGGCACGTGAACCTTACTTATAGCCCCGGTACCTACCGCGCCATTAAAAACACGGATATGACCGGCGCCTGCGGGGGCGTCTACACGGATTTCAGCGGCAATATGGGAATTGTGGGAACGCCGGTCATCGACAGTACAACCAATACCTTGTATGTTGTTTCCAGGAGTGTGACCCTCGACGGTCAAACCTTTGTGCAATATTTTCATGCCCTTGATATAACCACAGGCGCGGAAAGACCAGGCAGCCCCGTCTACATTACGGCTACCTTTCCGGGTATCGGTGAAGGCGGCGACGGGACGACTGTTTCATTTGATGAGCAAAGAGAAAATCCACGCCCGGGTTTGTTGTTATATAAAGGAGTCGTCTATATTTCCTGGGCTTCCCATTGCGATTGGGAGCCTTACCATGGCTGGGTAATGGGTTATGATGCTTCAACACTTCAACAAAAATATGTATACAACGCTTCTCCGAACGGGGGACTGGCAGGTATATGGATGAGCGGCCAGGCTCCTGCCGTTGATGACAACGGATTTATCTATTTGAGTACAGGCAACGGAACAACGGATATTGGAACAGATACCACCGACCGCGGGGAAAGCTTATTGAAATTATCCACTGCATCGGGCAACTTAAAAGTGGTTGACTATTTTACTCCCAATGACTATGATAATTTAAATCAACAGGATCTGGATTATGGCGTTGACGGTGTCATGCTGATTCCCAATTCCAATTTATCCCTTTCCGGCAGTAAAGAAAGTTATTTATACCTCCTGGATGATACCAGGATGGGCGGGATGAATCCCAACAATACCAATGTGCTGCAGCAGCTGAATGTGAATGCAACGAGCACAGATTATGATAAACACATCCATGGATCCCCGGTTTATTTCCAGGATAACAATGCCAAAGAATACGTGTATGCCTGGGCTGAGGGTGGATTCTTAAAACAATACCCGTTCAACAGGGCGACCATGCTTTTTGATACCCTCAATAAAATAGTCGGGAACACCACATTGCCGGAAGGGATGCCGGGCGCAATGCTTGCGCTGTCTTCCAATGGTTCACAGCAGGGCTCAGGGATTTTATGGGCCTCACATCCCATAAACGGCGATGCCAACCATGGTACAGTTCCCGGAATTTTGCAGGCCTTTGATGCCACCAATGTGCAGCATGAATTATGGAACAGCAACATGAGCGGGAAAAGGGATTCCGTCGGAAATTTTGCGAAATTTGTGGTCCCCACCATTGCTAACGGTAAAGTGTATCTCGCAACTTTTTCTAACAAATTAAACGTATATGGATTGAATGCACCGTCAGCTTCCTCATGCCCCGACCCGTTGCCGACTCCCTGGCACAGTGCCGATCTGGGATATACCGTCCCGCCGGGCGATGTTTGTTATGATAGCGGTGTATTTACCATTACCGCGTCCGGCAATGATATCTGGAATAACGCCGATGCTTTTCACAGTGTATACCAATCACCGGCAGGTGGGAATATGGAGATGATCGCGCGGGTTGTCTCGATTCAAAATACGGATCCATGGGCAAAATGCGGACTGATGTTTCGGTCAAACCTTGACCAGGGCTCGGCAAATGTTTTTATGGGTCTTTCTTCAGCCAACGGGTTTGCTTTTCAGGAAAGACCAACTCAAAATGCCATCACCACCAGCCAGGATCTCGGGGGATTCAATGCTCCTTATTGGGTTAGAATGGTACAGTTTGGTAATCAGTATATCGGGTATACCTCTCCCGACGGGCATAACTGGACGGCATTTG
>DATGFZ010000606.1:0-7112 GCA_035308805.1 Puia sp.
CGGACCAACTGATTATCCGAATTGTTTGGTGGAAGTAGCTTTTTTGAGCAATGAAAAAGATGAGAAAAAAATTCTCAGCCCAAAATTTCATAAAGCGGTTGCGCAAAAAATTTATTTGGGAATTGCAGACTGGTTGAAGTCGTTGAAATAAAAAGAAAATTTTTTGCACTGCATGACCCGTTACACGGATAGATTAAATGTTAAACTTATCCTGTTCATCCGTAAATGGCAGAGAACACCCGAAAGCATTTTTTAACAAAGTATATTTTTAAAAATTTTATCTGAGTTATATGACCGAACATAAGAATATTTTCATTCATCACGTTTTTTTCTGGTTAAAAAATCCGGATAGTAAAGCCGATGAAACCGCATTGATCGCGGGGTTAAAAAAATTATCCAAAGTAGAAACCATACGCTCCTTTCATATCGGCAAACCTGCCGGAACTGATCGCGATGTCATCGAACGTTCCTATTCGATTTCATGGTTGTTGATATTTGATAACCTTGAGGATGAGGAATCTTATCAGCCTCATCCGTTACACAAAAAATTTATTGAGGAGTGTTCTCACCTCTGGAATAGGGTTGTGGTACACGATTCCATCGATGCAGAGTAATTTAATCCAGCTCGATCGCGGCATCACTGTCAACAAACCAATGCAATTCACCGTGAACGGGTTTAATGACTTGTGAGGGGTAAAGATCCGGATCATATTTTCCTTCGATTACTTCGTGCAATGCGTCGGCTTTGTTTTCTCCTGTGGTAAGAAAAGCAATTTTCGAGGAGTTATTGACTATACCTTTTGTGAGCGTAATCCGGTACATATCCTGGGCTTTCAGAAAAAACGCTTTTGTCCAGGCGTTCTCTTCATGCACCACTTCTGTTCCGGGAAATAAGGATAAGGTGTGGCCGTCTTCGCCCATACCCAATAATACAAGATCAAAAGTATTGGGTCTTGCATTTTGAGGGGGAAAATATTCGCGCAAAATTTTTTCATATTCAATGGCAGATTCCTCAGGGGAAATATCTGTACGCATCAGGTAAATTTGCTCTTCAGGAATGGGAACATGATTCAATAGCGTCTCATAAGCCATCTTTGCATTGTTGCGCTCATCCGTAAATGGAACTGCTCGTTCATCACCCCAAAAAATGTGTAATTTATTCCAGTCGATTTGATCGCGGTATGGAGCAGACGATAATAACCCGTAAACAGGTTTGGGCGTATTCCCTCCGGATAAAACCCAGGTAAATCTTTCCTGCTTTTGCAGAGTTTCTGCGATCACCTTAATTATCCATTCTGCAACATCCCTGGCAAATTCCTCGTCGTTTTGGTAGATGTGTAAATTCATTTTTGAATTTTATAAGCCAAGCCTCTATTTGTACGCGCTACCGCATTTTGCGGGTTAAGCGTTTTCGCAGGCAGGAAATCTCAAACCTAAATATAATTTAAAAATTATTCATTGTGTTGCGCTGGTAAGGTGATCCAGTTGTAACCATCGCGCGCGATCAATGCTTCCGCATCTTCGGGCCCCCACGAATCTGGTGCATAATTCGGAAAGTCGCTCGGAGTGCGGTTTTCCCAGGTTTCTAAAATCGGCATAATAATTTTCCAGGCCGCTTCAACCTGGTCGCTGCGCATAAATAATGTAGCGTTGCCCTCCATCACGTCAAGCAATAGTGTTTCGTATGCCTCGGGCTCATTTCCATCGTATGCATCCTTATAATTAAAGATCATATCGACAGGATTCAACATCATCGATTGTCCCGGATGCTTTGCCTGAAAGCGCAAACGAATATCCATTTCCGGCTGAATGCTTAATGTTAAACGATTGGAACGCCATGTTTCAGCAGCCTCCGGTGGAAATGCATAACTGGGTGCCGGTTTAAATTGCACAGTGATCATGGTTGTTTTTTCATGCAAACGCTTTCCCGTGCGGACATAAAACGGGACGTTTTGCCAGCGCCAGTTATCAATATAAAATTTCACCGCGGCAAATGTGTCTATGTTTGAGTTTGAACCCACACTTTTTTCCTGACGGTAACCTGGAGTTTTTTCACCCTGCATCCAGCCTTCGCCATATTGTCCACGCACGCCAATATGATGTACTTCTTCTTTTGTATACTTCCTGATGGCGTTCAATACATCCACCTTTTTATTTCTTATTTCATCTGCATCAAATGAAACCGGAGCTTCCATCGCGATCATGCAAATCAGTTGGAGAATATGATTTTGTACCATGTCACGCAATGCGCCGGCTGTTTCATAATACCCGCCGCGGCCTTCCACGCCAACGGTCTCCGCCGCGGTGATTTGTACAAACTCAATATAATTTCTGTTCCAAATCGGTTCAAAGAATGCATTGGCAAAACGCAAAGCGAGAATATTTTGTACAGTCTCTTTTCCGAGATAATGATCAATGCGATAGATCTGGCATTCTTTAAACATACTTTTCAGCAAGCCGTTTAACTCGTGCGCACTTGCCAGATCGTGACCAAAAGGTTTTTCAACTACAATGCGTGTGCAACTTGAATCGGCGCAAAGTTCAAGGCTACCTAATTTTTTTGCAATGTCCGGAACAAGCTGGGGCGCAACAGCCATATAGAAAATGACCGTGGGATGCGCGCCAAATTCTCCTTCTTTCCTTTTTACTATTTCTGCGATTTTCTTATACTCATCATCTTTTTCCGCATCCATTTGCAAATAAGAAATGCTCTGCGAGAAATCTTTCCACTTTCCGTTTTGTTCATCTTTTCTTCTGCTGAATTGTTTGATGCCATCAAGCAACCGCCCCCGGTAACTGTCATCTGAATATTCTGTGCGGCCGATTCCAACAATGGAAAATTTTTCGGGCATCCAGTCATCAATAAATAGATTGTACAAGGCAGGACAAAGTTTGCGATAATTCAGATCTCCGCTTCCACCAAAAATAAACAGCACAGAAGCAGGCGGACGTTTATGATTTTGCATAGTAAAAAGTATATTTTTTAATTATTGTCATCCATGACAAATTCAGATCCAAAATTTGTTGATTACCGGAACCCCTCTTTATGATCGATCCCATGAAACAAAAATATTCTATTTTAAAAAAACTTCTGACAGGAATTACCGGATTTCCGGGTTCAGTCCAAATTTAAAGCAGAATTTCTCTTACAGAACCCTCACCATATTTTTCAACCTTACCTCCTCCCCAAAAACTGAACAAGCAACGATAATTTTTAAAGTGGTTGTGAAAAATATTTACTTTTTCACATTAACCTGCCAGGTTTATGTAAATAAAAAAAATTACCCTTGTTTTAACCATCATTTTTTAAGGAATTAATTATTCATCGCCCGCTATGCATGATGGTTCCATTCCGTGTGAAATGTTCCGGGCATGTCCACACGCTGGTAGGTGTGTGCTCCAAAATAATCCCGTTGCGCCTGGATCAAATTTGTTGGCAAATATTCACTCCGGTATGCATCAAAATATCCAAGCGAAGCCATCAATCCGGAAATCGAATAGCCTGTTTGTGCGGCGTGCATAATAATATTTCTCATGTGCTGCCTTTTTGCATGTAGCATTTGGGCTATTTCATTATTCAATAATAAATTAGGTAGGGAAGGATTTGCTTGGTAGGCCGCATAAAAAGTTTCCAGCAGTGAAGAGCGGATAATGCAACCTCCTCTCCACACACGAACAACTTCCGGCAAAGGAATTTCCATGTTCAGTTCTGCAGACGCTTTCTGCAACATCGCTAATCCCTGCGCATAACAAATAATTGTCGCAAAATATAACGCATCCTGCAATTGCTGGATAAAGACTTCCTGCGGAACATCAATATGCGTTTGCGTTGTTTTATACAATGCAGCAGCCTGCATTCTTTCTTCTTTATACGTTGAAAGATCACGCATGGCAACTGCCATATCAATGACAGGGACGGAAACCGGGAGATCCATTGCATCCTGCGATGTCCATTTCCCGGTTCCTTTTGAACCAGCTTTATCAAGAATCATGTCAACCAGGCGGTTACCTGTTTTATCATCTTTCTGTAAAAAAATATCTGCAGTTATTTCAATTAAAAAAGACTGCAGCTCATCATCATTCCAGGTTTTATAAACTTTGTGCAATTCATCATTGTTTAAGCCTAATCCGCGATGCATCAGGTCATATGTTTCGCTGATGAGCTGCATGATTGCATACTCAATACCGTTATGAACCATTTTTACATAGTGTCCGGCTGCATCTTTTCCCAGATGAGCAACGCATGGACTTCCGTTTACCTTTGCAGATACGGCTTCCAGGATTGACCTTACTTGTTCGTATGCTCCGATATCTCCGCCGGGCATAATGCTGGGTCCGATTCTCGCGCCTTCTTCGCCACCGGAAATCCCGACCCCCATGAAATGAATGCCTTTATCTTTTAAATAATTTAACCTGCGTAAAGTATCTGTATAATGTGAATTGCCCCCGTCAATGACGATATCTCCATTTTCCAAAAGCGGAAGCAGATCATTGATGACATCATCAACAGGGCTCCCGGCCGGAACAAGCATCATCAGTTTGCGCGGTTTTTCCAATAGCTGGATCATTTCTGCCAAAGTGTTGACTCCCTTCACAACCGTATTCGCTGTCGCAGATGATTCCAATGCAGCCCCTTTTTGAACATCCTTATCAAAACCAATTGCCCGGAAACCGTGATCAGCCATATTGAGCAATAGATTGCGTCCCATTACACCCAGCCCAATCATTCCAAAATCAAATAAATTGTTTGCCATATTGTTGATATAAGAAGGGCAAAATTAAATCATTATACCGGAAACGATGACCTTATTATGACCGATTCACTGAATGAATCCCAGGTGGAATCTTTTTATTCACATCAGTATCCTTGCCTGCGCTATAATTTTGAACAATCGAAAGAAAATTTTAATTTCATTTTTCCAAGGCAAAGACCCCTATTCATTTCCTATCTAGAACCTGCTATGGTTACCTGGACCCTCATTGGTATGTTTACACTTTTTTTGTAGCTGATTGATTTTTTTGATCAGGGAGAATTATTTTATAAACCCAAAACGCAGGATTTTGAAAAGGTTTAATCCGTTATGCATATTGATCATGGCATCTGCTCTGAACGTTTCCATGGCGTTTGCACAAGCAGATGTGCTTACCCAACACAATGATCTCGGCCGTACAGGCTGGAACAGCCAGGAAACTTCGCTTACAACCAGTAATGTAAATACAAACACATTCGGACTCTTATATGCCCGGCCCGTAGATGACCAGGTTTTTGCACAGCCGCTTGTTGTAAGCAACGTAAGTATTCCATCGATCGGCAATAAAAATATCCTCTTTGTTTGCACGGTAAACAATACAATTTATGCTTTTGACGCAGATGATGGAAGCACGCCTGTTTATTGGCAAAAAAATTATACGCCTGCCGGTTATCGTCCACCCACAAAGAATGACATGCACCCCGGATTATGCGGCGGTAGTTATAATGATTTTACCAGCAACATCGGCATTGTCGGAACACCAGTGATTGATAAGTCCTCAAACACCTTGTTTTTTGTTACAAAGCTTGTCAGTACCACGGCTGGCGTGGAAGATAACCATACCTGGAACAGCAGTGTTTCCAATGAGGAATATACTTATACCACAAATGGGTTTCATCAATATTTGCATGCAATAGATTTAAGAACCGGCGCAGAAAAAACAAATAGTCCTGTTGAAATTATTGATACCTTATCGGGAAACGGAGACGGAAATGTCAGTGGCCGAATTGGATTTGACCCCCGGAGACAGTTTAATCGGGGCGGCTTGGTTCTTTCTCACGGAATTGTTTATATAACTTTTTCTGCCCATTGTGACTGGAACCCTGCACACGGTTGGGTTTTGGGGTATGACCAGTCAAGTCTTCAATTGAAAATGGGATACATATCCACACCAAATGATGGACGTGGTGGTATTTGGATGAGCGGAGCTGCGCCGGCAGTGGACGCAAACGGCAATTTGTATTTTACTACCGGGAATGCATATGATGATGAAAATGGATTTTCAGACCTTCCCTCCGACACGGCAAACAGGGGCGAAAGTGTTATCAAGTTAACGCCAAACACTTTAGATAATACAGCCACTTCTTTAAAAGTTTCCAGTTTTTTTACGCCGAAAAATTACAAGGCCTATGATGATGCGGATCTTGATTTTCCCATTCAAACTTTATTAATACCAAATTCGAAAATGCTGCTTACCGGAGTAAAGGGAACTTTTATTTATGTACTTGACACAACCAATCTTGGCGGATACAGCAGTGCAACAGACAACGTGTTGCAGGCGATTGCTGTTTCTTCCAACGCGCAAATGCATTCGTCCTTTGCTTATTTTGGCGGCACTGGCAATCAATACGTGTATCAGTTTTCTGAAAATACACTCCTGGAATCCTTTAAAATAAGCGGTAATACTTTATCCAGCCCCGTGAGTGGAAGCGTGAATGGTCCTACCGGTGTTTCGGGTGCATACATGTCTGTATCTTCCAATAATGCTGTTGATTCAACGGCAATATTATGGATAGCCCATGCAGTAAATGGATGCAATGCCAATCAGCAGGTATGTCCGGGTGTTTTGCGTGCCGTGCGCGCCGATGATGTAACAACGGAGCTGTGGAATTCAACCATAAACCCTGCAGACAATTTGGGGAATTTTTCAAAGATGAATTGTCCAACCATTGCTAACGGTAAGGTATATGTAAGCACCTTTTCCAACCAGTTGATGGTTTATGGCTTAACAAGCAACAACACCTGCAATACATACCCGAATGTCGCATCTTCTGCAAACAACGCCAACGCGGTGTACGCTGCTTCTTCAAACAGCAGCTCTGCAAAAAATGCATTTGACGGAAATCAATCAACAAACTGGACCGGTGCAACAAATGGGACAGGCGGCGGGAACAGCGCTTTTATCACCGTCGATCTTGGGGCGCAATACGATATTTGTAAAGTGGTGATCTATTGGGGATCAAATTTTGGGAAGGCATTTGATATACAGGGTTCAAACGATAACAGCACTTTTACAAATCTTTTTTCATTTACCAGCAATACTTCTTCGACCAATGTAATAACCCTTTCCAATTTAAGTTA
>DATGFZ010000607.1:0-8769 GCA_035308805.1 Puia sp.
GGAAGCCTGATCATGATGGAATCACCAATATATTTTATGTCATCCACCAATAATCGTTCGCCGGCATTCATGAGGTACAATATTTTTTTCCCGGAACTGTCTTTCACAAAGAAACTAAAAACGATATTGTTTCCGTCGGCTCTTTCCAAAACCGCGCGCCATTCGCCATTTTTTAGGTTTTTAGTTTGAGCGCAAGCCAGTGAAAAAGAAAATAAAAAAGGAAAAATCACCAATTGTTTACGCATACAAGACCAATAACAAAAATTATGATTGAAGGTTCTGTAACATGTCTGCTGTCATTCGGATGAGATCAAATTCATGCTTCCATCCCCAGTCATTCCGGGCAACAGAATCATCAATGCTTTGCGGCCAGCTGTCCGCTATCGCCTGGCGGTAATCTGAAGTATAGTGCATCTCAAAATCCGGAATATGTTTTTTTATCTCGTTGCCGATTTCCTTTGGCGAAAAACTAATGGCCGCAACATTATAAGAAGTATGAATGGAAATTTTATCAGCCGGCGCTTCCATCAGTTCAATGGTTGCACGGATCGCGTCGGGCATATACATCATCGGCAAGAAAGTATCTTTGTTTAGGAAACAATTGTACTTTTTATGCTCCAGTGCTTCGTGAAAAATTTCAATGGCATAATCTGTAGTTCCACCACCCGGTGCGGATTTATAACTTATCAGTCCGGGATAACGGATACTGCGAACATCGACACCAAAACGGCGATTAAAATAGTTGCACCAGAATTCACCGGCATATTTGCTGTTGCCATAAACAGTTATCGGTTCAATGATGGTCTGCTGCGGGCAATGTTGCCTGGGAGATGTTGGTCCGAAAACCGCGATGCTGCTGGGCCAATAAACCTTCTGCAATTTTTCTTCACGCGCAATATCCAGGACGTTTAGCAGACCCTGCATGTTTAAATGCCATGCAAGATTCGGATTCTTTTCGCCGGTTGCGGAAAGTATCGCTGCCAATAGATAGATCTGGGTAATGTTTTGACGAATAACCTGCACATGGAGCATTTCTTTATTCATTACATCAAGCGAAACATAAGGTCCGCTTCCTTTGAGCAATTCATTTTCCTCGCGAAGATCGGAAGCGACAACATTTGCATTGCCATACATTTTTCTCAGGGCGAGTGTTAACTCTACGCCAATTTGCCCTGAAGCGCCGATGACAAGAATTTTTTCTTTCAGCATAATCGAAAATTGTTGGTTCACGCCACCAAGAAATAAAATCACACCGAATACCGTGTGCAGCCTTCTGCGTTACCGCCTGAGCGGCAATCAAATCACATCAACCTTTTCTTTGGACCTACAACCTGAGGCTTATTACCCTGGCTACATCCCCGGGCACATCAACGCAGTGACTTTCATATTTTGTCAGCACACATTTTATGGTGAATCCATGTTGCAGCCAACGCAATTGCTCCAGGGATTCAGCTTTTTCAAGCGAGGAAACCGGAAGATGCGTAATTTTATTTAAGATGTCTTTCCGGTAAGCATACATGCCGACCTGCCGGTAAAAGGGGTGATGGAGATGCCAGTTTTCCTGACTGACATTTCTTACAAAAGGAATCGGCGAGCGGCTAAAATACAAAGCTTCATTATTTTCATTCAACACAATCTTTGCCTCGCCGGGATCAAACAATTCCTCTTTACTTTTTACTGCGATCATCTGCGTGGCAATTTCAACATTGTCCTGCAAGGCTTCCGCCAATTCATCAATCTGCGCCGGCTCAATAAATGGTTCATCCCCCTGGATGTTTATGATGTATTGGAAAGACTCATTTACCTGGCTCAACGCCTCAAAACATCTGTCGGTGCCACTTGCATGATTTTCACCCGTCATCACCGCCTGTCCGCCGAAATCGATTACATGATCTAAAATTCGCTGATCGTCTGTGGCAACGATTATTTTATTTAAAGATCTTGATTTTTTTGATTGTTCGTAAACACGTTGTATCATCGACTTTCCCTCAATGTCAATCAACGCTTTGCCCGGAAACCTCGTTGATGCAAATCTTGCTGGGATTATTCCGATAATCATGGTGGAGTTTGTTGAATGATCACGTTTTCATCTGTTGTGTAAAATGCCGGTTCAATTAAATTTCGCAGGTGCCAGAAACGTTTATAATCATCACTGAAATCCATTCGCTGCTGAATGGTTTCATTATGCTTCCCGCTTAAGGCCATGATCAGTTCAGCGGATTCTCTCACTGCATAATTCCCGCCATCAGCGGCAGTGACATAATCTGCAAGATCCTTTTTGATCGCAAAATCTGTCAACAGCGGATTTGCAGTCCTGCCAACCATTATCCGGGTTCCGCAAATTTTTGCAGCAGAAAAATCCAAGACATCATCAAACACAAATGCAATCTCATGCGGTTTCAGGTTATTGACGCGGCAGAGATGCTCTATTGCCTTTGCCTTGTGTCTTATTTTAAAATAGATTTCATTGAAATGCTCACGCCTGACAAAACCAAATGCCAGTGGATTTTTTTCTCCGGAAATAACCGCCGTATATAAATTGCCCCCGGAAACGAGGTAGTGATTAAAACGCAAAAGATTTGTGCCCATCGCGTCTATTTCACTGAATGAGCTTGAACCATTTTCATTCTTAACCCCGTCATTAAAAACGCCGTCCCAGTCAAAAATGATTGCGCGGATTTGCGAAAGTTTCTGTTGAAGCGATTCCGCTTCGATCAAAAACCTTCCTTTAAAAACTGATTTGATTTGTTCTGAACCTACGGTCATGCGCAATATATTTTTGCTCAAAAGTAAAGCGAATTACACGAACCTTCAGGTACCGTTGATCGCCGTTGGTTCAATTCGCGGAAATCGTGAAAAATTATTCATTCTTCAAATCCTGGATATCAAGCATGCCGACAGGCTTTCCGCTTTCGGTGACCAATATGGTATCCACGTTTGTTTGTTTAAATAAACCCGCCGCTTCATTTAACAACGCATTTCCGTCAATGCTGACTGGAGATTTATAAGTAAGATCACTGAGTTTTTTAGTAAGTATATGCTCGCCATCTTTTTGTAACAACCTTCTCAGATCCCCATCCGTAAAAACGCCTTTGAGTGAACCGTTATCAATGACGGTAACTGCTCCGAAGCCAAACTCTGTCATTTTAACAATAGCATGTTTCAGGTCTGTTGTTGCATCCACAACAGGATTGGTTTTATTCATCGCGTCCTTTACGCGGACAGTCATCAGCCGGGTATCACGCAAGAATTGTTCTGTACCAATGGCAGTGAAATTATTATCAGTGAGGGATTTTAAGACTTTCAACGGAATGGTGATCGTATGAACACCGATATTGATTGCGTTGCGCACATGCTCGTTGTGACGGACTGAACTGAACATCACTTTTGTGTCATAATGGTAATGATCAACCGCCTTTACGCACTGTTCAATCAATGCGAGTGCATCATGTCCCTGATCCTGTAAACGACCAACCAAGGGACAAACATAATTTGCGCCGGCATGCATCGCCATGTATGCCTGTTGCAAAGTATAAACCAGGTGAATATTCACGAGCAATCCCTGCTTGCGCAACATATAACACGCGCGAACAGCCTCCAGGGAAACAGGCAATTTAAATACCGTTTTTTTAGGATCGAGTCCGAGATCCAGCTGCCGATGCGCTTCTTTCAGCACTTCTTCCGCAGTATTCCCCAATGCTTCAATCTGCAAGACCGGAACAATTTTGGAAAGCTTTACGATCGTTCCGTCAATATCGGTTATGCCTTCCCGTTGCATGAATGTGGGTGTGGTGGTCAGTCCGTCAAGGAAGCCAAGTTTAAACCCTTCTTCTATTTCCTTCATGTTGGCTGAATCGAGATATAGTTCCATAATTTTATAAAAATTAATTCCGTTTATGAATTGGTTTATATGCTGGTTGCATAAAATGCCTTTGTTCACCCATTCTTGTTCTCCGGACTCGTTTGATGATTGGGTCTGACCCCGGAAATTTCTATACCCCCGATTTGAGGCGGCTATTTTTCAAAAAGGGCATTTTTTTAGGTATGCACACAATAAAAATTCGATCGCAAAAATAAACAACTATACTTATACCAATTATACATTTATTTTCTTCTGTATTTCACTTCCACACTATGCAGTTCCAATATTGGTTTTAAAAATTCTTCCAGATCATAAACACATAACTGGCTTGCTGCATCGCACAACGCTTTTTCAGGATCAGGATGGGTCTCTACAAAAACGCCATCAACCCCGGAAGCCACACCGGCACGACTTAACACAGGCAAAAATTCTCTTGCGCCGCCTTTTGCATCCGCGCTCGGAATTCCGTATTTGCGAATGGAATGCGTAATATCAAAAACAACCGGATATCCCAATTGATTCATGTGATAAAAACTACGGGGATCAACAACCAGGTCGTTATAGCCCATCGTGTATCCGCGTTCGGTTAAAATAATTTTATCGTTACCGGCTTCCACACATTTGCCTACAGGGTGTTTCATATTATCCGGTGCAAGAAATTGCCCATGTTTAATATTAATAACTTTTCCTGTTTTCGCGGCAGCGACCATCAACCCCGTCTGCATACATAAGTACGCCGGGATTTGCAGCACATCACAGACTTCCGCTGCGGGCATGGCCTGATCCGGATAATGAATATCCGTCAATACAGGAAAACCAAATTGCTCTTTTACTTTTGCCAGCATTTTCATTCCTTGTTCCAATCCCGGCCCATTATAATATTTTAAACTGCTTCTGTTGTCTTTTGAAAAAGATGACTTGTATATAACGGGAATGTGTAACCGCTCGCTGACCTCTCTTAATTTTTCAGCGGTTTTCATCATTACCGTTTCTTCCTCAATAACGCAAGGACCGGAAATAAGAAAGAGCTCATCCGCCCCACACTCAATATTTCCTGCCATTATTTTTTTCTTACTCATATATTTACTGTTCAGGATTGCAAAAGTATTATAATCGCCTGTACAATCCTTTAATGGTTTCAATTGAAATTTTTTGTTTCCAATCCGCTCCAACAGCATGATTCCACATATGCGGCAGGTTATAGGCCACTTCAGCCATTGCCGTTATTTGTTCATCAGTCCAATGTTGACTTATATTTTCCGGCAATTGAATTGCATGTTTGATAAGCATTTGCTTGAATTCATTCACACCATCATGATAATAATCTTCCAAACATCGAAACGCCAGGCAATTCGCATAGCAATGTTTTTCCCCCAGGATTTTCGAAAGTCCGTAAGACAAGGCATGGCAAACACCAACTTCGGAATACGTTAAACTCATTCCGCCCATTAATGACGCGACCATTAATTTATCGTCATTCTCTGCTGTTCGCCCGGATTGGCCACCCAAATAAATTTCCTGACAGAGTTTTAATGACTGCTCCGCATAAGCATGACTGTAAGCATTGTTCAAAATCCCGTTCTCCGATTCGATGCAATGGATGTATGTGTCCATTCCGGTATAAAACCATTTATCATTTGGAACGGATGCAATTAATTCGGGATCAAGAATAACCTGATTGAAAACCGTCCATTCGCACTTCAGACCAAGCTTTTTTACCGGACCGGTTAATACAGCAGTCATCGAAATTTCTGCACCGGTCCCTGAAATGGTTGGAACGCCGAGATGATAAATCCCGGGTTTCTTTATCAAATTCAAACCCTGATACAAAGTGGATGAACCTTCATTCGTAAACATCAATGAAACGGCTTTGGCAATATCCATGATGCTTCCACCGCCGATTCCAACAACACCGGCGGGTAATCCTTTTGATGATAATATTTCGTCACGCAACAGGTCTATCTGCAAGGTCGTCGGTTCACAGGGATCAACATCAATAAATCTTATTACATCTTCAGATTTGGCAGGAATGCGGCTCGCAAGAGGCTTGTCTTTAAAATAATTATCGACTATAAAAAGAAAAAACTGTTCATTCTCATTTCTTTTTGCAGAAAGAATTTCATCCATCATATCAAAGCTTCCGCGACCGTATACGGTTTTTTCGATGTTTTTAAAATTCTTATGCATGAGTGTGAATGTGACGGTTTATTATATTGTACAATTTTGAGTGCTTCGCCCGAATTGAGGGGCTTACTGCAGGTCTAATCAGGTAAATCATATACAACATGGCCCGGTAACATAGCGGTCAGACCGCGACGGTCAAAACATTTTTTACGCAAGCGGAAATTTTGTTGGCTAAATTTTTTACGTCCTCTTCAGTCCATGTGCAACGAATGCCGAAAGAGATCAGCCTGCCGATCACTTCCTGGGATTTCGGTAAATACACATTCTTATAATCCTGCGAAGAACCAAAAATTTCAACGGGCAATTTTGCCGCTGTTTTCAATTCTTTTAAATGGTCCCATTGATTAATGAAGTGATACATGTTCATATACCAATAGTCAAACCCTGCTACTCCTGCCTGGTTAAATGCATCAACCGTTCGTTTTGCAGATTCTGTATCAGGCAATAAAATATTCAAGAAAGTCGCGGAGTCCCCGTCCGGGTCCGCAATCTTCGCAAAAGATATACCTTCGGTCTGAGAGAGCATTTCCGTCAACGCTTTTTTATGACGCCGGTTTATCTCGCGAATCTGGGGCACTTTGCGGGTTTGCGCCAACGCAACGGCAGCATGCAATTCACTGATGCGATAATTAAATCCCAGAATCGGATGTTGTTCCATTCCGCGTTTATTTCCGACATGGTTATGGCCGTGGTCAGAATAAGTGTCAATTAATTTATAAACTTCTTCATCGTTTGTTACAACAATTCCGCCTTCGCCGGCAGTGGCAATTTTAAAAAAGTCAAATGAATAACTTCCTGCTGTTCCAAAAAGACCAGTTGAAGTTCCCTTGTAAGACGCCGAGAATGCCTGACCTGCATCTTCAACCAGGATGAGGTTGTAATCATTAATAACCTGCATGATCGAATCCATGTCAGCCATGCCCCCGCACATGTGAACCAGGCATACTGCCTTTGTATTTTTCGTAATCGCTTTTTCAATCCCTTCCGCGCTGAGGCAGAGTGTTTCATCAATTTCCGCAAACACCGGAATGGCGCCGACAAACAAAACCGCTTCCACGCTCGCAATAAAAGTAAACGGGGTAACGATCACCTCATCATTAGCGCCGACTCCTGAGGCGGCAAGCGCAGTGGCAATAGCCGCCGAGCCGTTACAGACAGCATGCGCATACCCGGCGCCGGTAATTTTTTTTGCTTCTTCTTCAAACTCCCGGGCTTTCCAGATACCCTTGCGCTGGACATCGTGGTTATAGCGAAAAAGAATGCCCGTTTCCAGCACGTCGTTCACTTCTTTGCGCTCTTCCGCGCCAAACAATTCAGTTCCTGGCATAAAAATAAAATTTTGAGGAGCAAAGGTAAGTAAGAACTAGGAAGTATTAAACATCAACTGCGACGCCTGCAGATTACGGAAAAATTTTATGCTTTTGCTAACTTCGTGCACATGGCTGATGGTTTATACGTAGAAGGATTTCAGCTCCGGGCAACCTCTTTGCATCGCCGGTTTTACCCCACAACCATTCCGTTGCCCGGCTTTCACAGGATCGGGCCAGCTGATGCCGGAATCCAAAAAGATCTGGTTGCAAGTTTCCCGCCGGATCACAAAAGATCCAAAGTGAATTTCAGCATCCGGCAGCGGCAGCAGGCGCCTTGTTTCGCTTTAAGAAAACAATAACTCATTATCTTTCCATTTTTACATGAACGCGCTGAAAAGTATAGGCGAAACCGTTATTTTTGTTTATAATCATGTTATATGCAGGTGACTGATGAATTGATTGATAATTTGGCGGAGCTGGCCTGCCTGGAATTCACAGCCCCGGAGAAAGAGGAGATCAAAAAAGACCTGGAACGAATGATCGCCTTTATCGATAAACTCAATGAGTTGGATACGACGGGCGTAGAACCGCAATTGCATATGAGTGATGAGATGAATACCCTTCGTGATGATGTTTTGGAAGGTTCCGTAAGCCGGGAAGAAGCGCTGAAGAATGCGCCGCTGACAGATGGCGTATTCTTTAAAGTTCCGAAAGTTATCAAAAATCCAGCGTCACATTAATCCTATAAAAGGAAAAGAGAAAACTTATGAGCACATCCATAATCAAAATTGATAATATTCACAAAAGCTATTTTATGGGCAAGCAGGAATTGCCCGTATTGATGGGCATTTCGCTGGATATTTTTAAGAACGAATACGTTGCTTTGATGGGGCCTTCGGGTTCGGGAAAGAGTACGCTGATGAATATTCTCGGCTGCCTGGATTCTCCGACCAGCGGCACTTATATTTTGAACGGAAAAGATGTTAGCAAAATGCCGGACAATGACCTGGCCGATGTCCGCAACCAGGAAATCGGTTTCGTTTTTCAGCAATTCAATCTTATGCCGCGTTTAACTGCTGTTGAAAACGTCGCCCTTCCGCTGGTCTACGCCGGAATTTCCAGAAAGCAGCGAACAGAAATTGCGATGTCAGTTTTGGAAAAAGTCAGTCTTACGGATCGAAGTCATCATAAACCCAATGAATTATCCGGCGGCCAGTGCCAGCGTGTGGCAATCGCACGCGCGCTGGTGAATAATCCTTCCATCATTTTGGCAGATGAGCCGACAGGGAACCTTGATACAAAAACATCTGTGGAGATCATGGATATTTTTGGAGCCATACAAGACGCGGGGAATACCGTTGTGCTGGTGACCCACGAAGAAGACATTTCGAAATATGCCCATCGGGTCATCCG
>DATGFZ010000608.1:0-11816 GCA_035308805.1 Puia sp.
GAGGTGGAGGAGGATCTTCCTATTGAAGCGGAAGACTGTCTCCTGCCTGAATTTGAACCTGAAGAAGCGGAATACCCCCTGCCATTTCCGCTGCTTCCGCCATGAGAATTCCTTCCCCCTTCGGCAGCATATCTTCTAACCTGGTCCCTGTCCGTGGAAGCAAATCCCCTGCCTGTCCCTGATGAAGAACTACTGCGCCTCCCCGAACCATCGTTCCAATTATCATAATTGTCGTTTTCCCTGTTCTGGTATCTCCTTCCGTTGCGATCGTAATCGTCATCCTCCTGATAATTTCTGTTGCGGAATTGCGGGCCGTAATCATAATCTTCTTCATCATCATAATTTTCATCCTGGTCATAATCCTGATCATAATCTTCATCTTGGTTTTCATAACGGGATTCAGGACGGTCATAATCATCTTCGTCTTCGTCATAGTCCTGGTCGTAGCGTTCATTGTAATCCTGCTGGCGCCTGTTACCTCCGCCATGAGACGCTTCACCGCCCCGTTGGGCTATTCGGCGTCTTTCTTCTGGATCCATCGCTGCAAATCCCCGTCTGCCGGAATTTCTTGATCTCATAAAATTTTTTTTTTGATTTTTAAAATAGTGAAGTACTTCAACATCTTTGGCAAGAAACTTTTATGCCAGCAGAATTTAAAACGGAGAAGAAAATTTTTTGGGAAATTTTATCAACGATTTTTATTTCAATATGCATTTTTATCAACGAACAAACAACCCCTGCGATGCAAAAAATCAGGAAGGGCAAAATCATATCCGCTCACACGCCGGTTAAGCCGGATATATTTGGACTTGAAGAAGTGTCAATAAAGATTGTTTTTTATTCAGGTGCGGTATTCCCCCTTGACAAGGATAAAGCAATTTGTCCTGCATGATGGGAATTGTGAAAGAGAATGTGTGAAAAAAGCCTCACGCGGGTTACTCTTCCAAAAAACGGTGTTTCAATCGTAGTCAACCAGTCTTTCTCCCGGGTGGTTTCTACAACCTGCTCCAAAAGATCGTATCCCCTGTTGACCAACTGCCTGCTTTCTTCTGCATTTTTTCCCTGGCCGGTATCTGTTTTTCCCATCGTCGTACCCTGCACATCGGTGGTCAGTCCCAAAAAAGTGGTGAATAAATGCATGGTTTCTCCAATGTGCCGAAAAATAAACCCGACGGAAGCTGCCTGTTTATTCAATCGGAAACCGGCGTTTTCATTGGAAACGCGATTGAACGAATAAGAGCTTGTCATTTTGTTTTGCGCTAAAATATTTCGGAGAATTTCTTTTTCCATAATGCCTCATTTATATTTTATGTAGGGATGAATGTGATTGCGATAAGGATTCATATTCTGCAATAACAAATGAGCGTCTTCGATTTGGACAATCCAGTGAGATTTTCCATTTCACGGGGGTCCTGTCCGCCTGTTTATTATTTGCCATGAATCGTCCTGGGTTTTCAGCAGGTTCACCATGGACGCTCCAACCCTTCACTCATTTTCCAAATGGTACTCCTCATTCAACGCGTGTAATAAAATGCTTTCTTCCTTCAGCACTTTCTTATATAACCCGAGCAGGTCATTCAGTAAATAATCCATTGCATCAAGCTTATCCATGTAATGGAGAAAAACATTTTTATCATATGTTTTTAAAACAGTGTTGACGGGCACATCATTTTCAGCGATTGAACCGTATTCAGCATTTGTTTTTAAATACACGCTTGCAATTAATATTCGTAAGGCATCTCTGTTAATGATCCCTGCAGTAGCTGTATCAATCGCATGTTCTGTCGCAAGCATGAACTGGCTATAGTTTGCATAGGTAGTAATGAGCCCGTTAAAATTGATGATTTCAGATTTGATGTTCGCGCTCTTTATCAGGTTAAAATTTCCTGAGTTTTTAAGAATCTCCAGCGACACCTGCGGAGGAGAATAGAAATTCCAGTTGGTGGCATTGATGAGTGCCATGGCGAACTTTTTATCATTTCCTTTCGCCGGCAATGTTTTTATAAGGGTCTCCACAGAATCTTCCCAGGCTTCATGCTCAGGCATATAAAGGGTGATGATTGTATTGAGATTGGCGGTATCTTTTTTTACATCATTAAACAATGCTGTAATTATTTCTTTTTCACTTCTTTTGTCTACCAGATGCTCACGATAACTTTCTGCAAAAAAACCCATCGTTACCGCAAGAAATATCATTAAGAACTCAAGAAAATATTCCCTGAACTTTTTTCTTTTATGATGTAAATCCGGATGATGATGTACTTCCATTTTTATTGGTTTGCCGTTTTAGTATCGGGGTTGAGTTTGCTGGTAATTTACTCTTTTAATTAATTTGCTTCGCACCCGATCGAAGCTAAGGCATCCAATTTTCCGGGTAATTGAAAGAAAAACCATTTTCCCGTACTTCTTTTGGTAAATATCTTTAATCAGAACCACATGCCCTGCCGCTATGGTCGCAATGTATTCTGTACAGCTCAATATGGTAGGCTGTTGATTTGTAGATAATGAAAATTGTTAATTGCGCTGAAGCGAATGCTGAAAGAGAACCATCAGGTTGTCACTTTATTTTAATGGCCGGGCGATCAACAGGCACCTGAGGTTTCAAATTCATATCAGGACCAGCAGGAATACAACAGGATTGGCTAAAAATTTATACATTTCAAATGACACCAATCAAATCCGGAGGATTGCCATTTTCAAAACCGGCAAAAAAATCAGCAGTGATCGAATTCATACAGGCAAAAAAATATTATGGTTTAAATTTCTTTTGACTGTAAATCAGAAGGAAAACCGCAGAAGCAAGTACCCATATCACCTGGATAAGTTGCACCATTTCAAAAGCTATGCCTCCGGGGCCGGCAAGTGTATTAAATAAACTGACAACACCGATCACAACAAAAGCGATCCCGATCACTATCGCCATATAACCAAATATACGTGGGAGCAGTGCACCATCCAATATAACGAAAGCAAGCGAAATAATCAGTAATGGCGCCGGTACAAAAAGGAAGGTATAATCGAAAGCCTCGGTTGAACCCGTAATAAAATCTACCGCCACATGCATGGTATCGGTATGAGCTGCCAGTGCAGCATTAACGGCCGCCACCGTAAAGGTGACGTCCAGCAGGGCAATGGCCAATATTACTGAAGAAGTGATCATTACCATCCACCCTGCAAACCTTCTCGCTGATCCGGAAAGGTATACGAGCCTGATAAAAAATATAACAGACAGGAGGGTTCCAATACTTTGCATATAAGCGTCCCAGAATATGGAAACCCGGTTATGCGCAATGAATTCCATCAATTGAGAGGTAGTGAGGCTGCCCATCCGGGGTTGTTCCGGAATGAGCACACCCGAGTAATATACACCAAGGGCTAACTGACCGCAAATTCCAGAGAGTGCAGTGAGTATATAGGACATTTTTTCCCGGGGATTGCCGACCTGACGCATACCAGTTGCTGATTTCATTGCCGCCATTTATTATATAAGAAATAAATACCTCTTACCAAAACATCACAAAGTTGACAAACTCCCGGGTAATTTTGATAAAAATGTCGATTCATCTGCCCATCCATTTTTTCTTTGCTTTGCGCATTGCCAATGCCAGCTGTCATCCGTCAACACGGGGGACAGATGAAAATTTTGGGTCGGATTTGCCGAACCCGGTTTCCTTCACCCTGCCTTTTTTTATTTTTACTTATCGCCATTCCAATAAAATACATCTGCCATTTTCATTTTTATTTCCGTTGATCAAGATTTGGCTTTGCGGTGGATAAAAAACAAAATCCCCGCTTTGTAAACGGCTGGTGACCCCTGCATGTTCTGCTGTGATAATGCCTGATATATTTATTAATAGAAAGGCGCATGTTGATGCAGAAAGATTAATGAGTTTGCCTTCTGCAGCATCCACGTCATATACCCTCATTGATTTTTGTTGCCACGTAATCCTTATACCTGGCTGAATCAGGGCTACACAGGTATCATTACCCGGGTATTGCCTGAGTATTTCAACGACCACAAAATGAAACATGGAATCGCCCTGGTTCCATACCCTGTGGGTAACGGACCTGTCACCATAGGCGGCATATTTTATGTCACCTGGATTTACCGAAGTAATGCTGGGGTGTTCGCCGGAGATCCCTATCCCGAATACTGATTTAGTGAGAAACACAATGATGGAATTTGCGGAATGTCTGTGGAAACCTGTTGTGTCATGTGGCCGAATATGTCCGTCCAATAACCTGACATATTTATTTTCAAATATTATTTTATGATTCGGATCCTCACTCACAGGAACCTGCCCAATACTTGTACTGATGGAAAGATGACAGGTTACAAACCAGCAGATCAAAAGCAGGGTTTCATTTTTCATAAAAAAAATTGATTTTTCATGCCTGTTGCGTCCAGGGACTTTTTTCTTCGTCCCTTTTTTCACGATAACTGTATTATGTTTATTTCCATACTGCCCAAATAAATCATCCTGCTTACCCCTGCCGGAATGACCATTCTCGCAAAAACAAATGCCGCTTATTCATTGGTGCGATCACTATCTATTGGTTCTTCTTAACTATCGTGTGACCAGGTTTGCGCGGATCATTTGTCTCCGGCTGGAAAAACCACGTGACTGTCAAAAGTAAATTTTAGAAAACAAAATTAAGTAGCTTTATACCGTTACATTTCATTCTGTAATTAAATGTGATTGTAAATATGGAAAATCAGTTCAAACAAATCGCTGCACTCATTGGAGATCCCGTGAGGGCAGGCATCATGTGGACGTTGATGGATGGTAAAGCCCTTACGGCAACCGAGCTGGCTCTACATGCCGACACTTCGCCGCAAAATATAAGCATGCATTTATCGAAATTGTTGCAGGCCGATTTACTCTCCGTAGAAAAGCAGGGCCGGCACCGGTATTACAGATTTTCAAGAAATGACATTGCCTATGCGATTGAATCAATGGCAAGGCTTATGCCTGACTCCGGAGAGAAAAAAAACCTGCAGGCGGAATATGATATGGCAATCAGATATGGCAGGACCTGTTATGACCACCTGGCGGGCAAAATGGGCGTCGCCATAACGGATGCTATGGTTCAGCAGCATTTACTCGTCAGACGCAATGACAATTTTGAAATAACCCGCCAGGGCGGGAAATGGTTTTCGGAATTGGGGATTTGTGTTGACGAGTTGAAAACGCAAAGGCGTTCCCTCATTCGTCCATGCCTTGACTGGACCGAGAGGCGCCCTCACATAGCAGGCTCCCTTGCCGCCGCCCTGCTTGATTTCATGATTTCTTCAGACTGGATTCGAAGAACCAAAAACTCAAGAGTGGTTTTGATTACAGGCATTGGACAAAAAAAAATACATCAGTACCTGAAGCTGTCTTTATAAAACTGATTGACCAAGTCCCGGTAAACAGAACCCTGTCTTCTTGAATATATACAGGATTATTTGTTTCCATAAAGGCGGGGAGTTAATATGCAGGACTAATTCACCTTCCGTCTTACAACTACAACTGTCCATCAACGTTAGCTCCGGCATCACGACCGGTTATTGAACGAAGAGTTGTATCTTTAATCAATATGAAATTTTCCACCAACTCATTTTTCATATTTACTGGACTGGTCTTTATTTCCTGGATCAACAGTGATTGCCGGAAAGATTTCGCGGGCAAATGGAAATATAAAAACATTTCACCCGACAGTACCTACGTGATGCGTACACTCGAAAAACAATTCGAATATGTTGACCATGGAAAATATTATTATGAATTTTCAGTCAGGTGGCTTGACGATTGTTCTTATCAGCTGACCTATATCGGAACGACCAGCCCTCGTCCAGCCGCGATACAAATTGGCGAGTCATTGCATGTGGACATATTAAGCATTAACAACACGCGCATGACCTACAAAACCATTTTCAGGAATTTACAAGAAAGTGACGAAATGGAAAAGATTCAATAGGCGTCCAATGTGATATGCACGGGTGAATCATCATGCAATGGAACCAATTATAAACACGGGCACCTTCATTTGTCGCTGATCCGGGATCCTTAATTTGCATATAGCTCTTGTCATAAATTGAACATCCGAATATAAATGCATAGAAATCCCGGGGGGAATAGGAATGGCCGTTGACGGCAAGGCTTCCGTTCACTCCTGCTCTGGTTGAATTGACCAGAGGTATGCCTTTCTTAATATAAACGAAGCCAAAATTGAGATTTTGATGTTAATGTAAAGGAACGCGCGTAATTACATTCTCTATTCGTGGAAAAATGTCTACCCGCTTTGAAGTGAATTGAGATAAAACAAAGTAAAACAAACCACAATAAAATGATCAAGCATGGAGTCAATTTTGTGATTTTAATATTGCCTATGGTAGGTTTTTCATAGGATATTGGATTTTAAAACGGGGTTGAATGTCTATTCAGCCCCTTTTGGATTATGTCAATCCCAACCTTTGAATGCAGGCGTTATCATTAAATTTTGAAAATCGGAAAAGCAAAAAAGATATGTCCTATTGTTTGAATAAGTGCGTCCGCGGACGGCGATTATCAGGCAGGACTTTTACCATTTCGGCAATTGTTAATCGCCACGAGAGGAAAATATGGGTGTAGAATGAAAAAAATAAAGGTGCAGTGTTTTATTTTTCCCTTCCGTTAAAAAGCGCCTGATCATTCAAATGCGACCTGACTGCGCGGAGAAGTTCCTTTATTTCGAAAGGTTTTGCAATAAATTGATTGGCACCGGCAGCTTTGCAGGTAGATTCGCCGTCCGGATGTGCAGAAATCATTAAGACCGGAATTTCCTTAGTAGTTATAGAATTTTTTAATTTTCTGCAAATTTCCCTTCCGTCGGCACCCGAAAGCAGCATATCCATTATGATCAGGTCAGGTTTATTGGTGGCAAGTAGATTAAAAATATCGGTTGCATCAGAACAGATGCTAGCATGATAACCGTTAAAATCAAGAATGGCTTTGAGCATAAAACCAATCTCTGCGTCATCATCAACAACCAGCACATTCAAAGACGATGAATCCATGATTTCAGATTTTTAATTCAAAAAATTAGTAGGTGTCGGTGAAAGGAAATCAGACTTGTAGAAAATTATGGCAGCGGTTTGTCAATGCAAAAGTAAATCAAAAGAAATTAATATTCCTGATGAATTCAATTTCTTTATTCACATCAGCAAGCAAGACATTGTTTGGGTAGAAAATATTCTTGTTCCCTTCTTCGTCTTTCGGTTGATCCCCAAAGCAGATCACCTACCGCATTCTGCGTGCTTAATTTCGATTATAAAATATCCTGAGGAATGTTTCTTGCAAGGTTACAAATCCTGCTCTGCATCATTTCCCTGTGGAACTGAGTTTTTGTGAACCCTCCATTTTCCTTCATCGAGAAACTCCGTATCTTTCAAATATCTTATCAGCACGAATCTCGCGATAAAAAGGAAAGCAATGAATATCCGGGTGCTTCAGGTTGGCTCTTCTAAATCCAGCATACGCTTACCTGGCAAAAATGCCCTCCTGACTTGGGTTGTCGCCCAACCATTTGAAACACCGCCAACAACATTGGCTATGCTGACTGACATTCGAAATATCGGGATCCGATAATAATTCATTCCTAATCGCATTGTATTTATGGGGTACTTTGTTATCTCCATAGAAATTTTGAATATGTCCCATCTTGAAGCTTAATCAAAAAAATACATTACTTAATGGAATCACTCCGGTTTTCTTATGTCTTTTCAGCTGTTTTTTTCAAATTAATTTCAAAGGTATTTGTTTGATATAGTCAGGGAAAGTAATTATTTTTTTTACATCGGCCGGATCAAATAAAAAAGGTTCTACATCACTCGCCATTTCATTCATGTCAAGGTCTTTACACTTTTCCAAGATGCGCTCTTTGAGATCCGCCGGGCTACGGATTTGTATTTTCTTTTTTAGGTATTCATAATTGGGCGCAGCGATCTTGGACAAGATAAATATCGCATCAAAAAAATCGCGGCCTTTGTTCCGTGGTCTGTTAAGAATCGCATAAAATTTCTGAGCCAGCAGGATATCCAGCGGAGTAACAAATATTTGCGTGTACACATCAAAACGATTGAGAATGTATTTTTCCGGCGTGAAGGCAAAATGCTGCGGTTCGGTATCAAGCTGTATCAGTATTTTCTCTTCCAAATGACCGGATAATCCTTCCTGGAACAGCAACGCAGGAAAACGGACAAGACAATGATAGGCGCCTTTGAATTTTGTCGACAGTTCAACAGTGTATCCTTCCTCCTCAAGCTGTTTTTTTATTATTGCAGCAATTTTTTCAAATCTGCTTTCAGCTAAATCAAAATTGTCAAAATCCAGATCTTCGGAAAAACGGGTATTGCCATGCACGACCCTGAGACATGTTCCACCGAGAAAAACAAGTTCGCCTGCATATCGGCTGTCAAAAATAATTTGAAGGATCTTATGCTGCAGGTATTCGCGGAGAATAAACCGTTTAAATACCGAAAGCTTTTCGGGATAATTTTTTTCTATCTGTTCAAGCGTTAGCATGTTCCAGTGATTTCTTCAAATTAATTATTCTTTTTTGCAGGGTTGCGCTGTCAAAGACCCGGGCATACCGGTCAAACTTTTTCCAGTCAACAAGTCTCTCCCACCCTTCATAATTGAGCCTTAGGGCTTCTATATCTTCCGCAGTCTTCAGCGAAGTATTAAGATAGAGGAGATCGAGTAAGGCTTTTTCGGGTTCTGCCATTAATACCGGGAGTTGATGGCTATGAAGAACCTGGTAACCAAAATAAAGCGCGGGCTTTAGGCTCCTGTAATTAAATGATCCCACCGGGGTGTTATATATAACGGTGGTATGGGTGGTCACCGATTGATTGCTGTATACGCCTTCAGGGATCATTTGATAATAGGAAAGTGCAGATTCCAAAGAAATATAAGAAGGCCTGCAAAGGCAGTTTCCTATCCGGTAAAGAAGCATCTCATCAAGTGATATTTCTGAAAATAAATACCACTTGTTGGTGATTTTTTGAATATAGCCCTTACGTTGCCATTCCACCAGTCGCCGGGAGTCAAAATTTGGGAAACGCTTGATGACATCAGTCCTTGAAAAGACCCTGCGATCAATGAATGCTTGTCGGAATAATATATAGTTAAAATTATTCATTATTATTGTTAATAATAACAAATTTAATAAATAAAATAACCAAAACCAAATAGAGAAGCCAATGGGCGGTCATCGTCTCATTCCTCTTTTTAGCCTTGGTTAGGCCCTTTTCAAAATGGATAAACCGCTGAATATTGCATGTACTATAGTCCGGCGGAAAAATTTCGTTAGGGTTATAAAAATTTTACCGGTTAATGGTTGATTAAGAATTCGCCGGTTTGCAAACGGGTTGCTGAATACACATCATGTGTCGGCAAATAAATCGTTTTATGATTTGTTCCATAAGCCAATAATTTTTTATAGGTCTCCGCTGACTTTTTATAATCAGCATTTATTCCAGCCAGTTCATTTCTTAAAACCTGACCCTGATTGTATGAAGTATCGCCAGCAAAAATAATGTCGAAATCATCGGTTTTAAAAATAACAGAACTGTGCCCCTTTGTATGTCCTGGTGTAGGTACATATAACAAATCTTCAGCCGATGTGAGGGGAAAGGACTCATTAAAAATGTCAATCTTGTTTTGTTTGTAACGGACAGGATTGGGCTTGAACCATGCGGGATAGGTCGTCGGCATATTCCCTTTTTGATGTTTGAACTCATGATCGCCGACAATTATTTCCTGTTTAGGAAAGAATTTAAGTCCGTCAGTATGGTCTAAATGCAGATGCGTCAGTACTACCAATTTCACATCATCCGGTTTCAGATTGATCTTTTCAAATTGACAATCCAGCTCATCTTTTTCGGTAATTCCGAATTTAGCACTGTGTTTAAAAAACCAGCGCATCAATGCACTTTCTTTTGCCAAATACCTGTCCAGGTTTCCGACTGCTGCAATTTCGCCCGTGTCAATGATCAATAGACCATCCGGATGCTCAATGACCCAAACCCAGATCGGCATATACTCGGTATAATGTGTGTCCAGGAGGATATTTATTTTGGCCAGTTCACCAAAACCTTTTTTCGATCGGAAATTTGTTTTAACGGCAACAGCACCCGTGGAAAGGGCATGAACCTTCACGTCTTTGCCTCTTAGCTTTACAGTTTTTGTAACATGTTGATAGGCGGGAATCAAATCCATGGTGATTGAATTTTTAAGATTAAATGCAAGTAAACCTTTCTCGCTATTTTTTCGCGCTAAAACCTGCCAAAATTTTCCGATTCATCATGCTGCCGCGTCTGGTTTTATTTGTCTGAGCAGCAACAGTTTTTACAGGTGCCTGCAAATATTCATAGAATTTAGAACATTATTTTATCATCATAGTCTGCTTTTGCAGACTGGAGAAAAAACAGTTTATTTTACATTCAATTTCTTTTTTACCAGAGAAAGGAGAATTTCAAAATCCGAGTAAATGTACAAGTTGTGTTTTTTCAAATACAAAATGGCTTCCAAAATCTTTAGAAATGATTTGCAAAGCTTCAAGGTCTTCCCTTAAATGAGCTATACCGCTAAAATCCGAAAGTTTTGTATTGTTTTTTTGCTCAAACCGAGTTATGAACGGATAGAGCAATGGGTGTGGCAAAAAGAACCTTGATAACCGGTAAAATAAAAACGAACAATCCGATGTTCGTTTTTGGAACAGCAAACAATCAAGAAAATCAGCCATCGTTTGCGTACCAGCAGTTCTCCTGCCTGCGAATTTGCTTTCTGCGTTAGGTTATCATAGGCAATATTCACCGATGTTTTTGCGGAAGGCCGTACAGCGGTAAATCGGCCGGAAATTTTGCTTAAATGCTGGTACGTCCAAGGGGAAATATAATTATGTGCTGGGTTACGGGAACCGGCTAGCTGGGTTTCTATTGATGCAAACCTTTTTTGCTATCCAATTTGGCTAAGGAATCCATTGTAAGTCCCTTGCTATTCTCCTTGCTGTCTATCTTAGATGCCCTGAGGGCTGCTTCATGGGAAAGCTTACCCGGAATAATCTTGTCATTCGGACGGTACTTGTAATAGGTCGCAGCCAATGCGATGGTCAACAATAAAAATAAAGCAGCCAATGCATAAATTACTTTGTTTGATTTCCGTTTGGCAACAATTGGACTGTGTTCAATTGTCCCATGAAAACTATAACCTGTCTTGGGGAGAGTTTCTATAATAAGCTTTTCATTGTCATTGAGTAATTTCCGCAAAACCGAAACAGCCTGGTTTAACCCTTCGTCACCGCCGGGATAATCATCCCAGATTTCTCTAACAATCTTTTTTCTTGAAACTGTTCTTCCCTCGTTTTCTACCAAAAGGCATAAAAGCTTCATCAGCCTCGGCTCTACACGTTCAAGCTTGCCCTTCTGCTTATCGCTAATCTCATTGCGTAATGGGTCAATATAAAATCGGTCATTAATCAGCATATCCAGTGAATATCGATTAAAATTAAGCTTTCTTGATCTTTTCCAAAGCTTTTCTAAAGACATAGTTTTTACCATTGGGTTACATTCGCAACATGAAAAAAATGCTTTTGATCCTTGTCATGGTGGTGCCGCCTGCACCGGGCTGCTTTTTAACTTTACTTGCTCAAAGAATCGCCGGTTCACCCGGTGAAAAAACAGATCAGTATATCCGGTTGATGATGTCAAAAAAACACATAACCGGGCTTTCGGTTGCCATTTTGAGAGAGGGAAAAATCCTGAAAATGCAAAGTTATGGCCTGGCTAATAT
>DATGFZ010000609.1:0-5730 GCA_035308805.1 Puia sp.
GGCTTACCAAAGCGATAGGTGAACGTGAGGCTTACCTGTCTGCTATCCCTCGAATTTCTGAACGAGGCATCTGTTTGCTGAAAATCAATCGTACCTTTTATTATTTGCGTGCGAAGCGCATCTCTTATTCCCAATTTCAAGCTTCCTTTTTCTTTTAGAATTTGTTTTGAAACTGCAGCTGACATTTGCCCGAATGGTTGTAATAGGATTTGTCCTTCAACTCCTTTACTGCGATAAAATCCGGAAAGTTCTGCCCCCCATCCGTGATTGAACTTAAACTGGTTATTTACATTCAAAAGAACGGTAGGAGAACTGATGTTAATGTCAGAACCATAGAGCATTCCGGTGAATTTATTATACGTGTAATTCACATACCAAATCGATGTCCACCATTTGCGAACCGGAATTTGTGCACTCACGGCAACTCCCATATTTTCCCTTACACCTATATTCCCGTTGCGTACTATAGTTGCATGACCTTGCTGCTCGAAAGTTTCTGCAAAAAAATTATCTGTATGACTGTAATTTAAGGTGGTGGTCAACCAGTTGTTGTAAGTGTGTGAAAATTCAATGTTGTCAGAAAATTGGGGCTGCAAATATGGATTGCCAGCCTGGTAGGTATATTCATCCAAAAAGAAAAGAAATGGGTTTAAATCCTGGTAGGCAGGTCTGTCGATTCTTCTTCCATAATTTAATACAAACTGATTTTTGGGATTGGCCTGGTAACTTATATAAGCTGTAGGAAAAAGATTCACGTAACTTTTTTGAAACGATGAATCATTGTTATTGATTGTAAATTTATTGCCAAGCTGATGTCCCGCATAGTTGGTGTTTTCGGCGCGTAATCCTACTTGCACGCTTATTTTCTTAAACTGTTTGGTGAAATTTATATAAGCCGCATTAATATTTTCATAATAGAGAAAACGATTTGTTTTTGTGGTGTCCGGTTCGGGAACATTATTGACTATATTGTTATAATCAGCAGTATTGTCCGTGGCAACATAACTTGTTTTTAAACCCGCTTCAAATTTCAATTCGTCTTTGAACGTATGAGTAAAATCAGTTTTGAATGTATATATATTGATGTTACTTGGCAGATTACCGGTGAGAATATTCTGGGACTTTTCATTCCAGGATGGATCGTAATTGATGTTATCAAAATACTGATTACTTGATGAAACATACTTGATGATATCGACATCTGCAGTTATCTCCGTTCCTGAGGAATCAAATTGGTGACGAAAATTTAGATTGAGGGAGCCATTTTTCCAGGTGCTTTTATTGGTACTTGGCGAATACACAATTGAATCAATGTTATTATCGGGATTTTTTAAGAAAATGGTGCTGCTTGAATTGTTGGTTTCTACGCTGTGAAATCCGCTGAATACAAAGCCTACGGTCGTTCTATTGCTTACATAATAATCCATACCTATTTTTGCATTAAATTCCGGATTGACAAATTTCATTGCAGTATGCTGAGTAAAGACCGAAGTGATGTTTTTACCCGTTGAATCAAGATAATTTCTATTGATATCCAGATTTTGATAACCTTCCCAATGCGAAAAACCACCATTAAAAAAGAAATTTGCTTTTCCGGTTTTATAATTGAGGTTAATACTTCCACTTGGTTTGGGATAAACTCCCTGTGTATGCGTGATGGTTAAGCTGCCGTTGAAACCTTTTGTCTTATTCTTTTTCGTTTTGATATTGATGATCCCGGAATTGCCGGCCGCATCATATTTTGCCGAAGGATTTGTCATTATTTCTAGCTGGTCAATTGCTGAGGCTGGAAGACTCTTTAAATAGCTCGCCAATTGCGTTGCAGACATATAAGTTGGCTTATTGTCAATCATGATGGTAACATTCTGTTTCCCTTTTAAACTGATGTTATCATCTTTATCAACAGTCACGCCGGGAGATTTTTCCAGTACGTCCATCACGGATGCTCCGGCATTGCTTGGTGAAGCTTCGACGTTCACGATCATTCGATCTGCTTTTTGTTCAATGAATGGTTTGATGCCAACCACGGAAACAGACTTTAATTCTCTGGTTTCCTGTTTCAAAGCAATGGTACCTAATTGTATCAATCGATTGTCTCCGCTTATTTCAAATGCCGGTGAATAAAAAGTAGCATGACCGACTGAACTGATGCTGATGAAATAACGACCCTTGCTTACGTTAAAGAAACTAAAACCACCTTTTTTATCGGAACTTATCGTCTTGACAGTTGACGAATCGGTGGTCTTTAATAAAGAAATATTTGCCGACTCAATGGGTTTTTGACTTTCGTCTACGATCAAACCGCTAATATTTTTCGATATCCCAGATTGACCAAAAGACCATAATACCGATAATAATAAGGCAGTTATGATGGTTATTTTATTTTTCATTTTATATACTTTTTAATATTATTTAGTACTCTTTGATGATTATTACAGTTCAAAATTAAGTACTGTACATTACATAGAACAATGTTTTGTGTTGGGTGGTTAAAAATAATAGTTAACCGGAATAAGCGTAGATAAGACGCCATTCAAAAAACCTTGTTACAATCGTACAAGGGATATTGATAAAAGGATAAAAAAAGGGAAAAAAGGCAAACAAAGTTGACTGGCATCTTCTTTGGGACTAAGAATTGGATTGAAGTTCCGGAGTAGGAATCCAATATTCCTTTTTTTTGCAAAACCTGTACAGCGGTTTTTACCCCGGCAGGTTGAGCATTTCGGAAGAGTTATTCATGCGTACAATCGCTGCCACAAAAAGGAGACGATCGGCCCTTTCAGAACCTTGATTTGTCGGGATTTCAGGTGCGGGTCGATTAGGAATTCAAATCACCGATTTGGGTTTTATTTTGGAGGCGGTAATGAGTTACACCAATACAGGCTATACCGATAGAGCAAAAATAAGCAGGGAACTTCCTTTCCGGGCTTGATATTGGACAGGGGCGGTCAGATTTCACGGGGATTCTGACACCAACGGGAGAAATAAATTCTTTATAAAATTCTTTGGTCAATTTCTCAATCCTGTGTTATCTATTCACTGATTCAAAATCTATTTAAATGATTATAAAAACACTCCTTATTATTTCAAATTATGAAACACTTTTTGCACGTCCTCATCCTGTTCCAATTTATCAACCAGTTTTAAAACTTCTTCAGCCTGGTTTTCCGGAAGCTCAACAGTCGTGGTTGGAATCCATTCTACTTCTGCCGTAATTGGAGTTATCTTTTTTTCCTCTAGCGCTTTTTGCATGTTTCCAAAATCATTAAATGCAGTGCGTAATATTAATATTGGTTCATTGTGTTCACCAATACCTTCACCCATTTCTTCCAAGCCAAAATCAATGAGTTCAAATTCAAGTTCTTCCTGGTTTAATCCTTCGATCTTTAATTTAAAGACACCCATTTTTTTAAATTGAAAACTCACGCTGCCACTCGTTCCCATATTACCATTACCTTTTGTAAAATAACTACGCAAATTAGCAACCGTTCTAGTCGGATTGTCAGTCGCGGTTTCCACCAACACGGCAACCCCGTGCGGCGCATATCCTTCGTATAATATTTCTTCATAATTCGCCATCTCTTTGCCCATCGCTCTTTTGATAGCCGCTTCCACCCGGTCTTTGGGCATGTTCACACTTTTAGCGTTTTGAAAACATCTGCGCAAGGCCGGATTCGTATTTTGATCTGGTCCACCGGTCTTGACGGCGATTGCAATTTCCTTTCCAATGCGGGTAAATTGTTTGGCCATTCTATCCCAACGTGCAAACATGGTGTGCTTTCTAACTTCAAAGATCCTTCCCATAGATTCAATTTTTCAATTTATAGTGATTGATTTTCAGTTCTTGTATACCATCTTTCAGTATGCATTCCCCTACAAGTTGTTTTTTAAAACTGGACTGAGTCCGGTCCCTCAGGCATCGAAAAAAGTTATCATCTGGTGCGAATTTGTCATGTTGAGCCTGCTCAGTTTGCCGCTGCATCCTGCCTAATTCATTGCTTATGCTTTTTGATCTGTTCAATTTACCTCAATGTACAGCCGGCAAAATTAATCGAAGTGGTCCAAATAAAAAACCGCTCGAAAGCGGTTGAATAGGGATTCAATTTTTTGATTCCTACGATTTAAGCTTGCTTTTGTTTTTGCTATAACCGAAATATATCAACAATCCTGCAACCATCCAAACAAAAGCGCTCAGCAGTGTTTGGCCGGGTAGACTAACAATCATAATGGTACAAATGATCATGCCTAAGATCGGAACAAGCGGAACCAGCGGTGTTTTGAATGGCCGGGTCAATCCGGGATCTTTTACTCGCAATATCCAAATCCCTAAACAAACAACTACAAAGGCAAATAATGTTCCGATGGATGTAAGATCTCCAGCAACACTTTCCGGCAGAAATGCAGCGAATAAACCAACAAAAATAAATAAAACCATGTTGCTTTTATAAGGTGTCCGAAATTTCGGGTGAAGGTCTGAGAATATTTTTGGCAATAACCCATCTGTTGACATGGTATAAAAAATTCTGGATTGGCCCAAAAGCATCACCAGTATCACGGACGAAAATCCGGCAAGAATAGCAATGGTGACCAATGTTGAAAGCCAGCCTAAATGCATATATGTATCAATTGCATAAGCGACCGATGCCTCTTTTCCGGCTCTTATAAAATCTGTGTAAGGAGCTACGCCAGTCAAAACCCATGAAAATAGAATATAAAGCAGGGTACATATAGCCAACGAACCCAGAATACCTATAGGCATATCTCTTTTTGGGTTCTTACACTCTTGCGCAGCCGTAGATACTGCATCAAAACCAATAAAGGCAAAAAATACAATTCCTGCCCCTCGCAACACACCGCCCCACCCATGCCTGAAAAAATCCAAATAAGAGTATGGTGTACCGTTTGCCTGCATGGCATCAGGCGCATTATCAGGAATTAAATACGGAGTATGGTTTGCAGGATTGATATATTTCCAACCTATAGCAATAAAAACAAGAACTATCGCAACTTTAATGGCCACTATAATTGCATTAACCGTTGCGGATTCCTGGGTTCCCTTTATTAATAACAATGAAAGAATAAGCAAAATAACCAGAGCCGGGACATTCAGAATTCCATGGTGCATAACATTTGCGGCGTCCAATGCTTTTTCAAACGGTGAGTGACACCATTCATAGGGTATTGAACCACCCAGGAGTTTATTGGCATATTCACTCCAACTTATAGATACCGTCGCAGCGCCAAGCGCATATTCAAGAATTAAAGCCCAGCCTATTATCCAAGCAACCAATTCTCCCATTGTTGCATAGGCGTATGTGTAAGCGCTCCCCGCAATGGGAATAACCGAAGCAAATTCTGCGTAACACAATCCTGCAAATGCACATCCTATGGCCGCAACGATAAAGGATAAGGTAACTGCTGAGCCCGCGTTTCCACCCGCCGCGGCCGCCGTTCTTACAAACAATCCGGCGCCAATAATTGCTCCGATACCCAGTGCAATAAGACTCCATGCACCAAGCGTTCTTTTCAATCCCTTCTCAGAATCGGCAGCTTGTGCTAATAAAATAGAGAGTGTTTTTTTTCTAAATAAACTCATACAGTTTGGTTATAGTTTGGTTGGGTGAAGTTTTACGTTCGTAAAATAAGCAAATAATTGATACGCCTGCCATTCTTCCGTAAAGAACTTAATTAATAATTACAAAGTTTTGCCAAATCAATATTTTTCGATTG
>DATGFZ010000610.1:0-7945 GCA_035308805.1 Puia sp.
TGTTTCAAATATCGATGGGAAGAAAACATTCTTTCTCCTTCTCTTTGTATTTCCTTCATCCCTATTCGGACAAGGGAATGTCATCAATTTGGGTAAATCCGATAAACGACCTTTGATGTTTGTTTACAGACCAATACACAAAATGACTGCAACACTTTCTGCTGTCATTGTTTGTTCTGGCGGTTCTTATCGACACACAGCAGATGAGGTGGAAGGAGAACCGGCAGCGAATTTACTCGCAGCCAACGGAATTACGGCTTTCTTATTAGACTATCGCATACCGGACGGGAGAGACAGCATGCCGTTAGCAGACGCCCAAAAAGCCATCCGATATGTAAAAGAACACGCCAAAGAATATCACGTGAGACCTGACAGGATCGGTATCATGGGATTTTCTGCAGGTGGTCATCTGGCGTCCAGTGTCGGCACCCATTGGAGGAATAGTTACGATACTTCGAATACATTGATCAGCGACAGGCCTGATTTTATGGTGCTTGTTTATCCCTTGATCAGTTTTGCGGACAGCCTGACACATATCCTGTCAAGGAGTAATTTTCTTGGCAATGATCTGCGCTCCGAGAGTATCAGAGAATTTTCAAATGAATTGCAGGTTAAAGACGATACGCCCCCTACATTTATTGTAGCAGCATTAGATGATGATGTTGTAAAAGTGGAGAACAGCCTTTATTTTGAAGCTGCTTTGAGACAACATCATGTACCGGCAGAAATATTTCTTTATGCAAAGGGCGGCCATGGTTTTGGCATTTATAATGAAACCGCATCAGTACAGTGGACGGATGCCTGCATAAATTGGATCCGGAAATTATAAACCAAATCGTGAATATGTATTTCAAACAATTGCAAGTTTTTGTTGTTTCGGAGATGTGGAATCATATTTATTTTCATTTGTCCATGACCGTTATCTAATTATTCTTCTTTGTCTACGTTTTTTATTATTGCGAAATGTATAACTACTAGTACTGGAAAAATTCTATTCAGAGAACGATGCGAAGGATAATGTTCAAATTTGTCTAATTATCTTTTTTGCCTGTAAATGAAGTATCGAGTAGGCTAGGCCGGTAAGTATTTTTACAGACAAGTCAAACCTTGTCCTCTTTATTTAGCAGATCGCGTATATCAACATTCAATACTTCAGCGATCTTAAATAAGATAGCAAGAACCGGTTGATTTTTATTTGTGCACCATTGAGAAACCGCCGGCTGGCTAACACCAATCTTTTTGGATAGCCAAGTTTTATTTCATTCTGGTATATTGTTGGATCGCAACAAAAAATGGTTTATATTAATATTATGAATCAATCAGAAAAGTCCGAGCTGTTCAGGAAACTTCACGAGCGACCACGCATTTTTGCCATTCCTAATCCCTGGAATGCCGGCTCAGCCAAAATGCTCAGCAGTCTTGGCTTTGAAGCGCTTGCCACGACCAGCGCAGGACTTGCTTTTTCAATCGGAAAATCTGATGGCACTGGGTCGATCTCGCGCGAAGAGATGTTAGAAAATGCAAAGGTGATTGTAAATGCCAGCAGCCTGCCGGTCTCAGCTGACCTGGAAAATGGATACGGGCACGATCCTTCGGCTTGTGAAGAAACTATATTGATGGCAGCTCAGACGGGTTTGTGTGGAGGATCGATTGAAGACACTACGGGCAACCCCGCGGATCCTATATTGCCTTTTGAACTTTCTGTAGAAAGAGTAAAAGCGGCTGTGAAAGCCGCGCGCAGTCTGCCATTTCATTTCATGTTGACTGCGAGGGCAGAAAATCTGATTTATGGACGTCCGGACTTGAAAGATACGATCCGCCGACTGGAGTTTTATGCTGATGCCGGCGCGGATGTTTTGTATGCCCCCGGACTAAAGACAAAGGAAGACATTTTAACAGTAGTAAAAGCAGTCTCGCCGAAACCCTTGAATGTTGTCATGGGACTTAACAGCGCAAATTTTTCGATGGTAATGCTGGAAGATTTAGGAGTGAGAAGAGTGTCAGTAGGTTCCACCCTTGCCCGCGCTGCCTATGGCGCATTTCTAAAGGTCGCCGAGCAGATAAAGAATGATGGGACATTTGAATTTGCAGCTGATATCGTCTCTTATGCAAAAATTAACGCGATTTTCAAATGAGATGTAAGTCGGTATGACAAAATTAGAACCGAAAGCTACAGGCATACAGAGTAGTTCCCCGCTTGATTACGAAGGAAGCGCTAAGCGTCGCCATTATATTCGACACGGAATTAACAAAATCCATTTAAATAAAATTTTTATTGATCTAAACATTTTCTCTTTCCAAATGTAAAACTGTTTATGATTAAGCTCACACTTCTGTAATATTATTTGCACTTAGATGCTGGCAAAAAACCAGTAATAGGAGGGAAAGTGAACAATGCAGAAAGCGAAGTAATGCAGGAACATTGTTCAAGTTTGACTGATTATTTTTTTCTCTGTCGCTGAAGTATGGAGTATGATGAAACTCTAAATACTATTACGGACAGGTCAGACCTTGTCCTTTTTATTCAGTAGTTCGCATACGTCAACATTCAAAACTTCTGCGATCTTAAACAAGGTTGCAAGAACCGGCTGATTTTTATTTGTGCACCATTGAGAAACCGCCGGCTGGCTGACACCAATCTTTTTGGACAGCCAAAGACTGGTCTTTTCTTTTTCGATCAATACTATTTTGATCCTGTTGAATTTCTTTTTTTGAACCGCCATTGAACAAATTATTTCGTGGTAAATTCTTTCATTGGCAAGTAACAATAAAATAAAGCGCATAAAAAATCAAAATAAATATTTATAACTTTGAATTATTTAAGTAATTTTGAATTATATAAATTCAGTAACAATTAATCTGATGCCCCCTTTCTTACTATCTGCAGAAACATACATTGATCAAAATGGCTATCAGCGTTATCTTTTTAATGGTAAACTTGTTCATCGGGAAGTTGCGAGTAAAAAACTTGGCAGAAGGCTTCGCCCTGGCGAAGTCGTTCATCACATAGACAGAAATAAGACAAATAATGATCCCTCAAACCTATGGGTGTTCCCATCTCAGGAAGCGCATGACAGGGCACATAGGTATGATGCCCGCAGGTATGGGTGGAAAGCGAGTTATTGCGGGTATAAAAAATCCGGTATTCGAACCGGGATCAGTAACGTGCATTATCCAAATGCTTCCTACCTCCCGAACCGCAGACGTCATAGAAGCCGCAGTATACCAAAATTTTTTCTCATAATCCTGATTACTGCACTTGTCATTTTCGTGATTTTGACAAATCACGAATCAAGGCATGTAAGGCCTGTTAATTTTAAGCTGAAAAGAAAAAGTTCATGGGGTCAACCTATTCCTGCTAATGCCTCAAAAAATGACGTATCAGTTCGAATCAGGAGGGGAAGGCGCATAAAAAAATGAATTTGTACACTTTAGCGGTGCTCAACGTTTTTCGAAAAATTTGTCGACTTTTACTTTAAGGTGGGGGCAAGTGAAAATCGAAATCCAGTAAATATTTTTCAAATAAATGTCCGCAAGAAAAATACAAATTTTTGAACTCACGCTGGTAACTTCAGTTGCATTTATGAATTCTATCGTTCTCTCCTTTTATGTTTTTTTTAGTAATGCCTCTATCTATAAGAATTTAGAAAATATGGTGCCGCACTATTTGTCTGCAATTGGGCAGGATGTCGTTGCGATGATTTTTATGTTCTATGTCTTATACAAACAGGGTAAATCTTACAATAGTATTGGTCTGAGGTTGCCCATACAATGGATGGATATATTGCATGCCATTGGAATAATATTTTTCGTATACACTGTACGATCGTTAATAACAATTCCAATTAATTCAATAGCACCGGACTTTATCAGCCAGGCTGCACACCCGAAAAATGTTGAATTTCTGAATACCCGTTTTAGTTATTTATTAATTATCTTAATAATAACTTCTCCATTAAAAGAAGAACTAATTGTTCGGGGATTTGCGATGACGCAAATATTTGACCTTACTTCCAAAAAATATTTAGCTGTCACATTAAGCGTTATCATTCAGTTTTCATATCATCTTTACCAAGGATACGCTTCTGCGATAATGTCATTGCCCGTGTTTATTCTTTTTGCTCTATATTTTGTAAAATTCAGTAAGCTTAACCCCGTTAAATTGGCACATAAAATGATCGACCTCCTATATCTGATTCAAAAAAGGTGATTCAGGAAAGATGGTTTGACCGTTCTTTTTTTTTGATAACATCGGGGCTAATCGATGGTTCGGTCTTAGCATTGTAATAGAAATTACATTATCTATTCTAAGGGGATTTTTCTCCATTTCTCGATTTCATCATGAATATTTTTCTGCCATTCCTTTATTGCAGGCTCGACGGCTAACGAAATAACAGCACATTCCTTTTTAATTGTTTTTGCTGTTTTCGGATCCAGGTATCTTCCAATTAATATTGATGTTGATGCTCCGGGATAAATCAAAGCGACTTTGCCGGCACGGTAATATTCGTGGTAAACATACATTTGCCGCAAGTCGTCGGGTGATGGATTATATCCATTTAGATATTTCCATTTCAAATCCAAAACCACGCAATCATCTTTATCTTTATTAAGCACAAGGTCAGGCCTGATTTTAGAACGATAACCGCTATCAGGTCTCCAGAAAAATTTGGAATTTTGCGCTATTATGGTTGTGTTTGATGATTTGTGTTTTCGCAAACTGTATTTCACAAATTGCTCCCAAAGCCTGTTCATGTCAAACATCAATGCCAGGACATTATTTCTTCCTTTGACTAAATCAGGATGGTAGTGTAATAAAAGCAGCCTGGCGATATGTATTGCTGTTTTATAGGATTCCGTTTTCCTGGTAAAAACTATGTTATCAAAGCTTGCCGGTGCGATTTTTAAATCGGGCATTTCCGGGAAGTATAGTAACAATGCACCTATTCGACTTTGCAATGCTGTGTTTGTATTGATGTACATTAGCAATTGAATGGTTTTATACAGGATCATGTGTATTTTATGCTCCAAGTCGTAAGTTGTATAGCATACATAAAATCTCTCCTGGTGAACAAGATTGTGACGGATCTGTTTGCTAAAATAAAGGCTGCCTTTTAACACCGGTAAATTACTTTCTTTTTTTCGGTATTGCTTTACCAGTCCACTATGCAAAAGATATTCAAGTTCTTTGATGAACAATTCAAGATATAAATCCAGAATGGAATTGGATTTAAGGTTAAGTGAACTGGCGCTGGGTGCATGCACGTCAAACACTCCCACTGTTAGGAGCATCCTGATTAGCATGTCACGCCATTGTTTTTTTTCGCTTGCTGCAGGAAAAACTTTATCTGCCTTTGGCAAAACTTCAATTACGGTATTCCCAACCTGAATGATGCCCACGTACTCATTAAAGCGAACTCCATTGTGAATTAAGGAGAAATAGGGAAGTCCTTTTTCACCGTGAAATCTTTGCAGTGTTTTAAGCTGATTTTTATCAAGGGTAGAACCATTGTAATCCTGGTCAAGCCTGATGACCTGGTGTTCAAAAATGGTAATATGTTTTTTGTCTGACTTCAAATTATTATTTTACCAGCAGGTCCATCGCATTTTTGAAATCCTCGTCTGTCATTTTGGAAACATCTCTCAACGTGTAGATCATTCTTTCTCCAAAATCGGAACTATCGTAATCATAAAAATCAGCGAATAAGTTTTCAGTAGGCTCTGTTTGCGGATAAAAAAAAGCTTCACCCAAAACCAGTCCGATTTTTCCATAATCACCATAAAAGTACTCTTGTAATAAAGGGATAATCTTATGATGAAAAGCTGCCTTCAAATCCTGCAAACTTGCAACACTCATAAAATAACTATGCCCCATCAAGTGATCTTTATCCAAAAGTTTCTCAATGCGCTTGTTGATAGTTTTAAGCACCAAAACCAAATCGATATTTCCCAAAAGCCCTCCTGTTTCTTTACATTTTCCTTCTGCAGCAATGATTTCAGCTGTTGGGAATATCTCCTCAAAACTAAACCGTCTCCGCAAAGCCGCATCCAGCGCTTCCACACTCCGGTCGGCAGTATTCATCGTTCCAACGATATATAAGTTGGGTGGCACACCAAATTTATCTTTACTATAAGCCAGTGTAACTTCCAAAGCCTCTTCTTTGCCAATGCGTTTATCTTCTTCAATAAGCGTGATGATTTCACCAAAGATCTGCGAAACATTTCCGCGGTTGATTTCATCAATGATCAGGATGACTGGCTCTGCAGCTTTCCCAAAACTCTTTATGGCTTCATGATAAACTTTCGCATTGAATTTTTTTAGGATTTCCTCAATATCAAAGGTTTCGATCTCTTTTGTTTCTGTGATCAATGCTTCGTCGGGTTTATAGGTTTTTTCAAATTCTTTTAACCCGGAAAAGACAGCATAAAATTCCGTAAGACGTGGAGTGATTTGCACTGTATCCCTGACCTGCTGCAAATTTTTTATCTCTCCAACAGACTTAAACCGGTCATATAATTTTTGCAGGTTTTCTTTCGTCAATGGTGCTGGATTATCTGCTTTGGAATTTTTTGCACGGGCAATGATGGAATCATTGCGGTTAATTTCCTTAACCTGGACTTCCCTGCCCATTAATGATATATAAACGGGGTGTTCGCCTTTTTCAATTTTCTGTTCAATGGACTCAATAAAAGCGCTATATAAATCATCAAATGAATATTTGGCGGGCTCTGTTTTGGATTTAATGAATAACCGGTAGCAATTATGGGCTGCGACAGCACAGGCCTTCTTGAAAATCCCATCTATAATTTTATAACTGATGGGCTGCCCTTCCTTCGCTGGCTCCGTAGGTTTTATTCCTTCAATAAAATCTTCATAGCTCATGCTCTGGTGAAAAGTAGTAAATACAATTTGTCCCGTGTCTACTTTTCCATCAAAAATATCTTTAAGCTCTTTTCGAGTTTTACCTGCAACGGATTCTTTTAATATCTCCAGCGACCTGTTGATCGAATTAAAAGTCTTACCTGTTCCGGGAGGACCGAAAAGAATTTGATTAAGTGATTTGCTAATTTCTTCCATATGATATTGATTTTCTTTTAGACCTTTCTCCGAAATAATCGTGATATCTTCAGGCTCATATTTTATTGGTGATAAATTGTCCTGTCGGGGCGGATCAAATTTTTTGAAAAATTTAAATTCAGATACTGGGATTGGATTTATCTTTGCCAGAGATCTAGCCAAGAAGACGATGCTTGCTTTTTTTGTATTGCTTTTATAATCGTCAAAATTATCGCTGAAGTGTAGCACACTACCATTGTTTTTATTCCATTGTTTGCTGGAAAGGTCCTTTTGATTATCGGCAAAATCTAAAATGATTGCCTTGTACTTGACCTTTCCACCCGAACTATAGTATAGATTAAATGAGCCCCTTTCTTCAATAGTATTTCTCAGCGAATTCAATGATTCGGTTGTTCCGCTGGGACGTTTGCTATTCCACAATATACTGGCATCAAAATCTGCTGCTTCTTCAATATGCTCATCCTGCCAGCCCGTCGCGTCAGCAGTCATCAAAGCCACAACCTCCTCTCTCCATTCATCCTGAACTGAACTGGTCAGGACTGAAAGCAGGTGGGTGTAATTTTCCGAGTTAAACGTTTTTACATTAAACTCCTGATAAAAAGACTTCAGGTCATCCACAAAATTATCTGAGACAAATTTCCTTTTTAATAGATTTTCAACGATCATCCTTCTGTGATTTTCGCTTAAAATGGTGGCGCTGTTCTCGGGGTCAAGCAGGTATTTGAAAGCGTTTCTTGTGGAACCTCTTCCGATTAATTGAGGTGAAAATTTGAAAAGGATTATATGCTCAACCCAGTTGTTCATTCTGACGTAAGCCATTGCCAGTGATCTTTTATCTTCATATTTATTATACAAATTTTTGTTTTT
>DATGFZ010000611.1:0-10256 GCA_035308805.1 Puia sp.
CGGATGGGCGATCCCGGAAATGGGTGGTATCAAACACCAAACGGTTGGCGGCTTTCTGTCAACAGGCTCGTCAGGAGGGTCCTTGAAATATTCATTTGATGAAATGATCGCGAGCATTACCTTCATGACGGCCGAAGCCACTCCACAACTACGCACTTTTTCAATCACTGATGCAGACACCGATAATTTTTATGCTGCCGGAATCGCATTGGGAATGTTCGGGATCATTGTATCGGTTACATTCAACTGCATCGTGACTTTTAATATTCAGGGAGAAGAAACCACCACGTATGCTAAGGACTGCCCGATAGATTTATTCGGATCGGGTTCCAACGATCTGCAGAATTTTTTTCAGAATGTAGATTATGCACGGCTTATGTGGTGGCCGCAACTCAATGTTCAAAAAATGGTGGTATGGCAGGCAAATCAAATTCCTGCTGCCAACGGATTTGTTCCCCACCCTTATCAGGAAGTGCCGGTGCTTTTGGGTTCGGAAGCGCCTGCCACAGCGGGCGCGGATATTCTTTATTCATCGATCGGGTATTGGCCGGATTGGTTTTTAACCGTATTTAAGAATTGGGACAAAGCAAAAATAGTTTCAGATATCATAACGGCAGCTTTTTATCCGATAGTTCTACCTGCGATTCTCTCCCAGTTTGTAAAAATTGGTGAGGATCAGAAATTTCAGGATTATTGGTACACCGGTTTATGCATGGATAATGATATTGATGATAAATTAATGCCTGTGAAATTTACCGAGTTGTGGATACCGATGAGTAAGGCACAACAAGTAATGCTTGCCCTGCAAAATTTTTATGGCGTCAACGGAGAAAATACCGGTAACACGGGTTACTTCAGCGTGGAAATTTATGGTGCCAAAGCAAGTAAGTTCTGGATGAGCCCTTCGTTCGGAAGCGATATGATCCGCGTTGATGTTTTTTGGTTTGCGAACACCAACAAAGATCCCGTACAAACTCTTTTCCAGAATTACTGGAATGCCCTGGCAAGTCTTGAGTTCCGATGCCATTGGGGGAAATATCTCCCGTCAACCATAAACGGACAGCCGGGCGGAGCCTATCTGCTATCGCAATATCCGAATTTTGAAAAATGGAATACAACAAGAAAATCATTTGATCCCAATAATGTTTTTGTTACAGCATATTGGCAAAATCAACTCGGTATTTCGTAGTGATTTGCTTTTTTTGCAAATACTAAACCAGGTTCACCATGTCAATGACGCGCATTGTATTTATTTTAATTTACTCCAGCATTTACGTGGTTAAATGTTTTGGGCAACCCGTCATTGTAGCAGACGCGGGAAAACAAAACATCAATATCGGTAAAATGATTTCTGTTTTTACCGATACATCCGGAAAGCTTTCCTACCAGGATGTTTCTGCTCCTGGCTTTCGAAATAAATTCAAACAAAGCGAACAAAATGTTCCCGATTTTGGCGCTGAGTCCGCTCCGGTATGGTGCCGGTTTTTAATAAAGAACAGTTATGGTGAGCGGCTTTTGCTGGCTATTGAAAATACTGAGCTGGAATGGATCGATCTTTATATACCGCAAAGGGATTCCGTTATTAAAAAATCGCTTTCGGCTTACAATCGTTTTAACAAAAGAGAAATTTCTGTCAACCAAAATCTATTTCTTCTTGAAATTCCTAAAGACAGTGTGCAGCTTTTCTACCTCAGGGTTATGACAAATACCGGGCTTCAATTTCCTTTGCGTGTTTCATCGCTGGAAAAAAAATTAAGTGCTGTTCAGCTCTCCAATATTCTCTATGGTATATATATCGGATTTATGATCCTCATGATCCTTTATAATTTTTTTATTTATTCCTCACTCAAAGATTCGGCATATCTGTTTTATGTTCTCTATGTTTTGTTTATGACATTGACCAATGTCATTGAAGAAGGACTTGCTTTTGAGTATCTCTGGCCAAATACACCGCAATTGAACCATTACGTAAATATCATCGCCTGTCTTGCCGGGAGTTTCGCTATCTTATTTTCTGCGGTGTTTTTACATACGCGGGAAAACGCAAAACGTTTGCACAGGTTTTTCTATTTGCTGATATTCTGCTACGGCGCCTGCGTCATGATCATATTAAGCGGCAACCGCTTTCTGGGAATGATCACTACAGAATTTGTATCCCTGGTTGCCGTGGTGTCGCTTTTTCTCACGGGTATTGTTGTATATCGTAAAGGATTTAAACCTGCAAAATATTATCTCATTGCATGGACAACGTTGTTAATTGGTGTGCTGGTTTTTTTGTTGAAAGATTTTAATATTGTTCCATACAATCAAATAACGGTTAGTGGGATGAGAATCGGGTCAGGCATTGAGGCGTTGCTGCTGTCTTTTGCACTTGCAAATAAAATAAACACTTACCGCGAAGAAAAAGAAAAAGCAGAGGTGCTGGCTTTCGCCCAGGCGAAAGAAAATGAGAAGCTGGTGGTCGAACAAAATGTAATACTCGAAACAAAAGTAACTGAACGCACCAAAGAACTCAAACATTTGCTCGAGGAACTAAGCGAAACGCAATCGCAGCTCATCCAGAAGGAAAAACTCGCTTCGCTGGGTGAACTCACCGCCGGCATTGCACATGAAATTCAAAACCCGCTGAACTTTGTCAATAATTTCTCAGACATAAATAAAGAATTAATCGCCGAAATGGACTCCGAAATTGACAAGGGGAATTTAAGCGAAGCAAAATCCATCGCAAAAGACGTTGCTGAAAATGAAGAAAAAATAAATCATCACGGCAAACGCGCAGATGCTATTGTGAAAGGAATGTTACAGCACTCAAGGACCAGCACCGGCCAAAAAGAACCAACAGACATTAACGCACTTGCTGATGAATATTTGCGATTGAGTTATCATGGCTTAAGAGCAAAGGACAGTTCTTTTAACGCAACGATGAAAACTGATTTTGACGAAAGCATTGGAAAAATAAATATCATTCCGCAGGATATTGGAAGGGTGTTGCTCAATTTATACAACAATGCTTTCTATGCCATAACAGAAAGAAAAATGGAAAGCGGCGATAATTATCAGCCAACAATCTTCGTCAGTACAAGAAAAATAAATGATAAAATTGAAATCAAGGTAAAGGATAACGGCGATGGTATTCCCCTGAAAATAATTGATAAAATATTTCAACCGTTCTTTACTACCAAACCTGCGGGGCAGGGAACCGGATTGGGCCTGTCACTAAGCTATGATATTATTAAAGTCCATGGCGGCGAAATACAGGTGAAGACAAAAGAAGGCGAAGGAAGTGAATTTATCATTCAGCTGCACGCCGCCTGAATCCCGCGTGCAAAAAACGTGACAGAAAAAAAGATGATGGCATGACCTTGCAATTCCCGTAACTTAATAAAAAAATAAAAATGAAACATTTACAATCTTTCGCTCTTCTTTTATCGTTTCTTTTTTTTATGGGCACAAAAGTTTCTTTTGCGCAGTCTTCCAGATTCAGCATGGAAAAGTTTATCAGCGGCAATGATACTTTATTTTATCGCCAGCTTTTCCCTGACGCTGATACGATGAGAAAATATCCCCTCGTGATTTTTTTACATGGTTCTGGCGAACGCGGGCATGATAATGAATCCCAATTAAAATGGGGCGTCATGAATTTTGGGACAGATCAGAATATGGTATTGCATCCTGCCCTTGTTATAGCACCCCAATGTCCTGAAAAAACAGGCTGGTCAAATTTTTCCCGCGAAAAAAATACTACCGAGATGCATTTGCAATCAACGCCAACAAAACCCATGGAGCTTTTGATTGAACTTATTCATAAGCTGATTAGGACCATGCCCATTGACAGCAACCGCATTTATATTACCGGTCTTTCTATGGGTGGCTTTGGAACCTATGATGCCATTGAACGCTATCCGAATATGTTCGCAGCTGCCGTTCCTGTTTGCGGTGGAGGAGACGCATCAAAAGCTGCATCCATTGCGCATTTGCCAATTTGGATCTTTCAGGGCTCAGAAGATCCGGCAGTCAATCCGAAATATGCGCTTGACATGTTGGAGGCGCTGACCAAAGCCGGCGCGCATCCGGGCTTTACGCAATATCCGGAAACTGGTCATTTTTCCTGGCTCGGCGCCTATGGTGATGCAATGATGATGGAATGGTTATTCAGGCAGCATAGATAAATTCTTAACCCCATCATTTGTTTTCACACAAAACATAAAAAATGCCTGAAAAAAAACCGGAATTCATTATATCATCCCCTGTTTAAATTAATTGGCGTAAATTAAATCTTATTAAAAGACATTATGGTTTTTGAACTGTTGCTGGCGATTTTTATTATTCGCTATCTCCGCAATTCTTTACAAACAGCTGTTAAACTGCCGAAGTGGGATAAGATCCTGGTGGTGTTATTTTATTCCGCGATCCTGTTATTTGTTCTTCAGGTAGCTGTCCCCTATGTCCGCGGGGTGACTACCTGGGTCTCTCACCTGTTGCTTGTATATTTGATATATATCCTTTATTCACAAAAAGAGTTTCGTGTTGCGCGACCTGTTCTTCTTGCGGTTGCTCCTTTCATTTTACTTTCATTATTTAATGATATCGCCAAATTAACAGATGAAAGTCGTTACAAAACCTGGAAAGATCTTTTAGGAGTTGCCATGGGTTTTTCCGTAGTCTGGATGGTTACGATGTGGGTGATTATCAACAAACAAAAAAAAGCGCTGGAAAAAGAAAAAGTAAAAGCCAGCCAGGAAGAGGAACAAAAAAAGCAGGTATTGTCTTTAAACGATCAGCTGGAAATACAGGTTGCAGAAAGAACAGCAGAACTCACTAAGCAGAAAGAAGAGTTACAACAGACCCTGGTTGAACTGAAGTCAGCACAGTCACAGCTCATACAATCAGAAAAAATGGCTTCACTTGGCGAACTGACTGCGGGCATTGCCCACGAAATTCAAAATCCCTTGAACTTCGTCAATAATTTTGCCGAAGTAAATGCAGAATTGATCACAGAAATGGAGCAGGAAATCAATTCGGGTAATTTTGAAGCGGTTAAGGAACTGGCCAGCGACATTAAGGATAATGAAGAGAAAATAAGTTTTCATGGCAAACGAGCAGATGCGATTGTGAAAGGGATGTTGCAACATTCAAGAAAAAATACGGGACAAAAAGAATTAGCGGATATTAACGAACTTGCCGACGAATACCTGAGATTAAGTTATCACGGACTAAGAGCAAAAGATAAATCCTTCAACGCGGCCATGAAGACAAACTTTGATGAATCCCTGGGAAAAATAAATATTGTTCCGCAGGACATAGGGAGGGTTTTTCTTAATATTTTCAATAATGCTTTTTATTCGGTCAATGAGAAAAAAAATCAACTTGGCAAAGGTTATTTTCCAACAATTTCTGTAAGCACAAAAAGGGTTAATGACAAAGCCCAGATAAAAATAAGAGATAACGGAAACGGAATTCCCAAACCGATCGTTGACAAAATTTTTCAGCCTTTTTTTACCACAAAACCAACAGGCCAGGGAACCGGTCTGGGTTTGAGCCTCAGCTATGACATCATAAAGGCTCACGGAGGTGAAATAAGGATCAACACCCGAGAAAACGAGTTCACCGAATTTAATATCATGTTGCCCGCATGAATCAATCATTTAAACCTATAAAAAAACAAAAATGAAAATCTTAGTTGTAGATGACGAAACCGACATTCGAACATTATTTGAACAACGGTTCCGGAAAGAAATAAAAAGTCATGAGATGGATTTTGCCTTTGCCTATTCCGGAGATGAAGCGTTGAATTATCTGACTCAATTTTCTCATGAGGCTGTTTTGATTTTATCCGATATCAATATGCCGGGAATGAGCGGTCTGGAATTATTAAAGAGAATAAAACAAAAATTCGAAAATCCGCCACCGGTTGTCATGATGATTACTGCTTATGGTGATGCTGAAAATTACAAACAGGCCATAGATTTGGGCGCTGACGATTTTCTCACCAAACCCATTGACTTCAATGTGCTGAAAGAAAAACTTAAATCACTCATTCAATGACAAAAATATTAGTAGCGGACGATGAGGCTGATTTGGAAGTCCTCATCAAACAAAAATTCCGCCGGCAAATCCGTGAAAAGCAATACGAATTTTTCTTTGCTTCTAATGGCGTCGAAGCCCTTGAAAAAATAAGGCTCGAGCCGGATTTGGATATCGTATTGACCGATATAAACATGCCGGAAATGGATGGACTTACTTTACTGGGTAAATTAAATGATGTAAGTCCGCTGATCAAAGCTGTTATTGTTTCGGCTTACGGAGATATGGATAATATCCGCACTGCCATGAATAAAGGAGCATTTGATTTCATTACAAAACCCGTGAATTTTGATGACCTGGAAACAACCATCATAAAGACCGTCCGCTACGTAACGCAAACACGCGAAACACTTGAAGCCATCAAAGAAAATAACATTTTAAGAATGTACGTGGATAAGAATGTTCTCAATTTTATGACACGTCGCGAATTTGAGGATGTGTTGATGGCCAATGAAGTTATTGAAGCAACCGTTGTATTCATCGATGTTTGCGGATTTACCGCCATTACCGAAACATCAGAGCCGGATAAAGTAGTGAAGTTGTTGAACCAGTATTTTGATGTGATGGTAAAAGAAATTATTGCTCAAAACGGTTACGTGGACAAATTTATCGGGGATGCCATCCTCGCCGTTTTTCGCGGAGAATTTCATTTGGACAGAGCGGTTGATGCAAGTCTTGCGGTTCGCGGAGAAATAGAAAAATTACCGAATGAAACGGAAAATATTTTTTTCAATCCAAAAGTATCCATCGGCATCCATTCCGGCGAAATGGTTTCGGGAAATATAGGCTCAGCCAATTTGCGTCGCCTTGATTATACAGTGATCGGTGATGTGGTAAACACGGCACAGCGTCTTCAGGGAATTGCTGAAGCAGGGCAGGTCTTGATTACAGAATCGTCTTATGATAAGATCAAAGAATCGTTTAGCTGCAATAAAATAAAAGAATCCACTTTAAAAAATAAAAGCAATCCGGTTTCCATATACGAAGTATTGTCCTAGCGGAATCAATTATCATCGAAAATGAACGTTTCCCATAAATATTTAACTCCGCTTGTTTTTGCAGCTACCATAATCTTTTCATCTTTCAATACCAAACGCCGGCCATATGATGTCTGCGTGTATGGCGGAACATCCGCGGGTGTTATTGCTGCCTATTCCGCTGCTAAAATGGGCAAGTCAGTTTTACTGATTGTTGCCGGCAAACATATTGGCGGGCTCACAACTGGCGGGCTTGGCTATACCGATATCGGGAACAAATATGCCATTACGGGGCTGGCGCGGGATTTTTATCGAAAGTTGGGCAGGCATTATGGAAAATTTGAACAATGGATCTTTGAACCGCATGTTGCGGAGGATATTCTTAAAGAATATATCAAACGCACCGGGATAAAAGTCATTTACGACTACAGAATGGTGAAAGCAGAAAACAAACATGGTTTTATCAGGGGGATAACCATTGAAAATTGTTCATTTCCATCACCACAGACAAATATTACCCTTGCTGCAAAAATGTTTATTGATTGCAGTTACGAAGGAGACCTGATGGCAAAAGCAGGTGTATCTTATACCGTCGGCAGGGAATCAAACGATACCTATAATGAAAAATACAACGGAGTTGAACTCAGGGATAAACATCAATTCCCTGACGCCGTCGATCCGTATGAAATACCCGGTGATACTTCAAGTGGTTTACTCTGGGGAATCAGCAATGAAAAACTGGCACAAAGCGGCAGTGGCGATAAAAAAATCCAGGCTTATAATTACAGAATCTGCCTTAGCGATGATCCAAAAAATTCTTTTCCCGTCAATTACCCGGAAAACTATGATTCATCAAAATATGAATTGCTTTTGCGCTTGATGAGAGCACAACCCGAAAAGGCATCTTTACACAGCTATTTTAGCTGGGATCTGATGCCGAATCACAAAACGGACATCAATAACAATGGCGCTTTTTCAACCGATATGATCGGAATGAATTATGGTTATCCCGAAGCGGATTATAACAGGAGAGCAGCAATTATTAAACAGCACGAGGATTATACAAAAGGACTTTTATATTTTATGGGTCATGACAAACGTGTTCCGGACCAGATCAGAAAGGAGATCAGCAAATGGGGTTATCCCAAAGATGAATATGCAAATAATAATAATTGGTCACCGCAATTGTACATTCGGGAATGCAGGAGAATGACCGGAGTATATGTAATGACACAGGCCAATTGCGAGGGCCGCGAAACGGTAAATGATGGCGTGGGGCTTGCGGCGTACACGATGGATTCTCATAATTGCGAGCGCCTTGTTGTAAAGGGAATGGTGAAAAATGAAGGCGATGTGCAGGTTGGGGGTTTCGATCCCTATCCTGTTTCCTATCGTTCGCTTATTCCGAAAAAAAACGAATGTAAAAATCTGTTGGTCCCCGTTTGTTTATCAGCAAGCCATATCGCATATGGCTCCATAAGAATGGAGCCTGTTTTCATGGTTCTCGCACAATCCACAGCCGTGGCGGCCTGTATGGCAATTGACGCAGGACAACCTGTCCAGGGAATAAATATAAAAAGGCTGCAGCTTTTTCTTGAAAAGCATCCCTTATTGGACAGGAGCACTCCTGAAATTTTAATCGATAACACAGACAGCGCACGGGTGAAAATTACCGGAGACTGGAAAAAAGAAAATGCAGGGGGTTATATAAAGTCGTTTCTTGTCGCAGAACCTTTCAAAGAAAATAAAGTCTTGTTCACGACCCTGATCCCCAGAACAGGCAGGTACACCATTTACGCTTATCTTCCCCGCATTGATCACCTTTCTTCACGATTTAATTTTGACATGGTTGACGGATCGCGTACAATAAAAATTACTGTTCATAGTAAAGACATCAGTGAGGAGGGACAAACATCAGGCCAATGGGCTAAATTAGGCGAATGGATTTTGCAAAAGGGAAGCCGGTCAGGCGTCAGGATAACCGGCGAACAGGCTGACGGAACTATCGTCGCAGATGCTGTGCTCTTCGTTCCGGTAAAACAAAATACAAAATAGATTTTTGATCTTTATAAATATGTAAACAAGGCATATGCATTCCAGAAAAAACCCCCTCATTTTGACTTTATTGGTCTCCGCTCACATTGTCTTTGCACAGGACAGCGTGAGTTCAGTCCAAATCGCATCAGCAGAAAAAATGTTTGATCTTGATTTTACACCGGCAAAACGGGATTCGATCTTAAGCGCTGCATCGGATAATTTGCGGTTGTACCATTATCTTCATCAAAACAGCCTGTCAAATGATATTCCGCTGCCTTTATGGTATGATCCGGTTCTTCCGGGAAAACATTTTTCCAACCAACAGCTTCCAGTCAAATGGAATATTCCCGACAATACAGAGCTGCCTGCAAATAATAATGAACTTGCTTTTTATTCCATTCGACAGCTGGCTTCATTAATAAAAAATAAAAAAATCACTTCTGTTGCACTTACCAGGTTTTATATTGAAAGATTAAAAAAATATTCATCAACACTGCATTGTCTCATCGAACTCACGGAAGATATTGCCATGAAACGCGCAGCAAAAGCAGATGCAGATCTGGCAAGAGGAATCTACAAGAGTCCGTTACAGGGAATTCCATATGGTTTAAAAGACCTGTTCGCCGCAAAAGGGACGTACACAACCTGGGGCACTCCGCCATATAAAGATCAAATGATCAATGAAGATTGCTTTGTTGAAAAACAACTGGAAAAAGCAGGAGCTGTTTTAATAGCAAAATTATCATTGGGAGAATTGGCAATGGATGATGTCTGGTTTGGCGGTCTCACCAGGAACCCGTGGAATATCAATACCGGCTCTGGTGGTTCTTCTGCCGGCTCAACCGCTGCAACCGTTGCGGGGCTTGTACCGTTTGCTATCGGCACCGAAACTTTCGGTTCTATTGTCGATCCCTCCATGCGATGCGGCGCAACAGGGTTAAGACCAACTTACGGAAGCATTTCCCGCACCGGGGCAATGGCGCTGGCATGGAGCTCTGATAAAATCGGTCCCCTTTGCCGGAGTGCAGACGACGCCGCGATTGTGTTTGCCTACATACACGGAGCTGATGATGATGACCGTTCTTCCCGGAACATGCCTTTTAATTACACCGGAAGAATTGACCTCAGCCATTTAAGGGTTGCTTATGTAAAGGATTA
>DATGFZ010000612.1:0-5821 GCA_035308805.1 Puia sp.
AAAAATGGCCGAGTTCGAACTCGGTATTCCCGCAGCAGCCGGGTTGCTGACAGCATAATTTCTATACATCACCGAGGCATCAATAAATAAATTTTCGCGCAGCTCATAGGATGCAGCCATCGATAAATTAACACAATTTACGGGAACGCCGGAACCGATTTTAAATCCATAATCCCGCGGGCGGGTAGAATAGTTTTCCAACACATTGCTGCCAAAATTCACGCCGGCAGAATCGAGTCCTTGTTTATAATAAATTATTTTCGCTTCAAGATTTAATTTAGTGGTAGGCTGGTATTTTACAATGGTCAGAAACTCAGAAAAATTAGCTCCCAACGGATGGGCCATCGGTTGATTATAATTTGAAAAATTTGATAAACTGTCATCGTGCTGGTAGGTGTAGGGTCTCACCACATTGGCTTCAAATTGAAAATCCAGGTTCTTTACCTCAAATGCGTCAATATATTTAAAGCCAAGCTGTATCCCCTGTTTGTTTGCCCAGTAGCCGCGTCCGTAATGCAGGATCTGATCCAAGATAAATTCGTTGATAAGAATTTGCCCGTATAACTGCGTGGTATGACCGATGTTCGCCTTGAAATCAAATCCCGCGGTCGTCTTATCCGGACTGCCGTTTTGCTGTTGGGCGGACACCAAAAAAATCACCGGGTTCAAATAAGCGAAATCAAAATAATTTTCACGACTGAAAGTTACATTTTCATACAAACCAACGTTTAGCCATTTTGTTGCATTCAAACTTAAATGATGAACAACGGCATATTTTTTAGGATATTGATAATCACCCAGCTGATGCTGACTAATCAATTCCATAAAAATATTCTCGTAATCGAGCTTCCATATTTTTGTATCAACCTTTAAGAACAGATAAGGTGCGGAGTAATCACTTAAAAACAGACTCCGGTATCCGTTGCCGATAAAATTCTTGTCGTATCCAAATTGAAAATCGAAATATTTCCACACTTTAAAGTAAATCGAAGCGCGGTTTTCAAAATAATCAAAAGCGGTCTTCTTAAAACTCTTATAATAGCCAAAACCCGGTACAGCGGGGAAACCTGAAGCGGTAACACGATCCTGGAAAAATTGTGGACCCCTTTCCTGGTTGTCGGTCAGGTAGGCAGAAAATCCAAGTTTGTCGGCAATCGTACCGCGAAGCGTCAATCCTTTTGAATTTAAGAACACACGCTGGTTATTTCCGGTTTCGACAGATTGTATTTGCTGAATCACCGGATCAGCCACCATAAAAAAATCCTTTTCATTCACCTCAAAAAAATTCGCCTTGTGCAGGTAAAAAGTGCTCCACAAATTATTTGCGCTTAAAAAATCATTCTTATTTCCATGAAACCACTCAATATTATTCATTAACAAATCGCGCAGGTTGTATTGATCTATTTTTGAAAGGCGATAAAAATAATCGTACGGGTATTGATGATGAAGGGAATCCGACAGATCGGCAATTTCCACAGCGAGTTTTCGGCTCATTGGTTTTACAGTGGTAACATTCAGATCGGGATTGGTTTGCAGCAGGATTTCCATCCGGTCAAGAAAATGATCTGATTTGGATTCCTGGGGCAAGAAAGATGATTGAGCAAAACCAAAATAGGGGAATAATAAAATAATAAGAAGTCTTACACGGGTTTTTATAAATTGCATCATGTTGACGTAAGTTATTATCGTTTCAAGATATGCAAAATTACCTGATAAAGAATATTTCTATAGTTAATGAAGGCAGAACGATAGCCGGTGATATTCTCATCAAAAATAATCGCATCGAAAAAATTTCAGCGAATATACAACCAACATTTTTAGCGGCTGAAATCAACGGGGAAGGAAAATATTTATTACCCGGTGCAATTGACGACCAGGTTCATTTCCGGGAACCTGGATTGACACACAAAGCGACGATCTATACGGAGTCAAAGGCAGCTGTTGCGGGCGGCGTTACCTCTTTTATGGAAATGCCCAATACCATTCCGCCGGCATTTACCCAGGAATTGCTGGATGAAAAATATGCTATCGCTTCAAGGAATTCGCTGGCGAATTATTCTTTTTTTATGGGTACATCGAATACCAATGCTGACCAGGCCTTAGAGGCAAACCATAGAAAAAAAGAAATTTGCGGTATTAAAATTTTCATGGGTTCGTCAACCGGAAATTTACTGGTTGATAATTTTCTTACGCTCGATAAATTGTTCCGTGAAAGTGAATTGCTGATAGCCACACATTGTGAAGATGAAAAGATCATCAAACAAAATCTCGAAAAGATAAAGCTGCAAAAAAAAGAACTGACCGCGGCGGACCATCCCCTGATTCGCAATGAGGATGCGTGTTTCGAATCATCATTGACAGCCGTTCAGTTCGCAAAAAAATATGATACACGGCTTCATATTCTTCATATTTCAACAGAAAAGGAATTGCAGCTTTTTACCAACCTGATACCCCTGGAAGATAAACGCATCACTGCAGAAGTGTGCGTTCACCATTTGCACTTTACGAGTGATGACTATGCAAAATCGGGAACCCTGATAAAATGCAATCCGGCCATCAAAGCCCCGAAAAATAAAGAAGCCTTGTGGAAAGCCCTGCTGGAGGATCGTTTGGATGTTATCGCAACGGATCATGCACCCCACACCTGGGAAGAAAAAAATGAACCCTACGAAAAGGCGCATGCCGGTTTGCCCTTGGTTCAGCACCCTGTTCTGCTGATGTTGCATTACGTAAAACAAGGAAAATTGACCTTGGAAAAAATGACCGAAAAGATGAGCCATGCCGTAGCAACGTGCTTTCAAATTGCCGAAAGAGGTTTTATCCGGGAAGGTTATTTTGCAGACCTGGTGATTGCAGATTTGAATGATTCAACCACAGTCACTAAAGAAAATATTTTATACAAATGCGGATGGAGTCCGCTGGAAGGCTTTACATTTCCTGCAGCAATCACCCATACTTTTGTGAATGGGCATTTGGTTTATGGAAATCAGGTGTTTGATGAATCTCAGCAAGGGCAACGATTAATTTTTGACCGCTAGTTTACATTTTAAAATAAATTCCTCTTTACGGGGACAGGGCATGGAGATTGACAAAGTAACATACGAAGACCTTTCGGTTTTTAACCGCGAAGAAGAATTTTCGATATTCCATAAATTAAATTTTACGCGTACCGTCGGCGGTAAGGATTGGTTGTATCAATTTTTAAATAAACCTTTCAGCGACCTGAAACAGATTACCGAAACGCAAAAAATAATTTCACTGATCATTGAACATGAAAACGACTGGCCGCTTTCCATCAGCAACGGAACAATTATGGTGATGGAAAAATTTTATGAAACTTCCATTGATGAAATTCCCGCCAGTCATGATGTCTTCAACGCATTGATATACCAGTTTTTCCATAAAGCCGATCACTCGCTTGTTAAATATACCATCACCCATTTTGCAGATTTTATAAAAGGAATGAAGGCCTTGATTGAATTGTTCGACAATGATCATTCTCCGTCACTCCTGCGTTCTTATCTGCAAAGAGCAGGAAGTTTACTTCAAAACGAGATGCTCATTTCCTTAGGCAAAATGGAAAAAAATCAAACAATCCCTGCGTTGCAGGTTGTGCATTATGGAAATTATATCCGGGACCGTTTTAAAAGCGCTGCACTTGAATTGATTGATATTTATGGGAGACTCGATGCATGGTATTCGATGGCCATGGCGACAAAAAAATATGATTTAACGCTGCCAAGATTTTTCGAAAATGACCAGCCGTGCATAACTGCAAATTCATTATATCATATGTTATTGCTCGAGCCCGTTGCCTATGATATTCAACTCAGCCGGCAAAACAATTTTCTTTTTTTAACCGGCGCCAACATGGCCGGCAAAAGCACGTTCATCAAGGCTGTTGGCATCGCAGTTTATCTTGCGCATTTGGGCATGGGTGTACCTGCCCAAAAAATGGAGCTGAGTTTGTTCGACGGGGTCCTGAGCAACATCAATATTGAAGACAATATTTCCAAAGGTGAAAGTTATTTTTTTAACGAAGTTCAGCGCGTAAAAAATACCATTCTGAAAATAAACGACAACAAGAGGTGGCTGGTACTCATCGACGAGCTTTTTAAAGGAACCAATGTGCAGGACGCAATGAAATGCTCCTCAACCGTGATAAAAGGACTTATAAAAATCAAAAACTCGCTCTTTATCCTTTCCACGCATTTGTATGAAATTGGTGAAGAGCTGAAGCAATTTCCCAATATTTCATTCAAATACTTTGAAACTTCTGTGAAAGATGATCAGCTCGACTTTAATTACCAGCTCAAAGAAGGAATAAGCAATGACCGTCTTGGCTATTTAATTCTAAAAAGAGAAAAAGTCATCGACCTGCTCGAAAAATTATAATTTTTGTTTTTTGTTAGTCAATACCCCATTCGGTTTTGAGGTGCCTCTGTTTTGTCATTTTTCCCTCTTCATAAAAGAAAAAAAGTCAACCCGATGGTCTGTTGCGCTGCCATGGACGGTTGTTCTGGACTGGTTGGCTATTTGATCTTTTAAAAGATTAGGATTGCTGACATCGGGGAGAAATTGTAAATTGCCCATAGTAAATTTTCATAATGACCAAAGCCTTTCTGCTTTTTCTCGGATTGCTTTTGCTTTTTGCGACGGAAGTATTACGGGTATATTTTATCATGCCGTTTCCGGGTAGCCAGCATAGCGACACCATTGATATTGCTTATTTCATCAGCAGAAATATTTTATGGCTGCGCATAGCTGGCTTGGTCATAGTGATTTTTCCGCTGATCTCTTTTTTCGAACATGCGCGCATTTGGAAAAAGATATTATTGTCCGCAGTAGTGCTGTTTTACCTGGTTGTTTTTTATATGTTCAATTTTAAATTTTTGGCAGACAAAATGTTTTATCAGCCAAAAAATAAATATTTCGCTGCTGTTGCTGACAGTAAAGTGGATACAAACGGACTCATTATCGGGGCAGTAATTAACGGTGAGGCAAAAGCCTACCCGATTGAAATTATCGGTTATCATCACCAGGTCCAGGATACCATTGGCGGAGTGCCGGTAATGGTTACCTACTGCACCGTTTGCAGAACCGGCACCATCTTCAGTCCTTTCATAAACAACGTTTATCAGCATTTTCGTTTGGTCGGAATGGATCATTTCAATGCCATGTTTGAAGATGAAAAAACAAAAAGCTGGTGGCGGCAGGTTACCGGACAAGCCATTGCAGGACCGATGAAAGGCAAGAGCCTTAAAGAATTACCATCATCACAAATGCGGCTTGGTGCCTGGATACGCGAATATCCCAACACATTTGTCTTACAGCCGGACACCATCTTCAAAGCAGAATACGATGACCTCAGTGGCTATGATTCGGGTACCATTAAAGGCGGACTCGAAAGAAGAGACAGCCTTTCCTGGAAAAAAAAGTCGTGGGTTGTGGGGATTGTGCAGCATGGCTTTTCAAAAGCGTATGATTGGAATGACCTGCTTAAGGAAAAAATTATCAATGACACGCTTCATGCCATCCCGGTTGTAGTCATTCTTGAAAATGATTCGGTAACATTTCATGCATTTAGCAGAATGGTAAAAGGACAAACCTTGCAATTCAGCTGGAATGACGGCCTAAAAGTTTTGCAGGATGATGTTACACATTCGATATGGAGTTGGAGCGGAAAATGTACGGATGGGCAACTAAAAAATACTGTATTGTCGCCGGTGCAATCCTACCAGGAGTTTTGGCATTCGTGGCAAACCTTTCATCCGGCCACAACGGTTTACTCACCAAAAAAATAAGCAAATCTCGTGTGGGG
>DATGFZ010000613.1:0-17092 GCA_035308805.1 Puia sp.
GAACTTTCTAAGAAAGGAAAGGGTTCATTATGCAGTACCATTGTGACTGCTGATAACAAATTGGCCAAGCAGTATGTGCTTGGCGCAGCAACGCATCACGGGAGAATCTTGATACTGAACAATGCATGCGCGAAAGAAAGCACAGGTCATGGGTCGCCGTTGCCATCGCTTGTCCATGGTGGTCCGGGACGAGCGGGGGGAGGGGAAGAGATGGGCGGCATCCGCGGGGTGAAACATTATATGCAGCGTGTCGCCGTCCAGGGATCTCCGGCAAGCATAACGGCTGTCACAAACCAATACCAGCAATACGCAAAGGGAATTCCAAACACCATTCATCCTTTTAAAAAATATTTTGAAGAATTGCAGATCGGGGATCAGCTTATTACGGGAAAACGAATTATCAGCAGTGAAGACATAGACAGGTTCGCCGACCTGAGCGGCGATCATTTTTATGCACATCTTGCTCAAACCGATTTTACAAATACCATGTTTGAACGGCAGGTTGCGCATGGATATTTTATTATGAGTGCTGCAGCCGGTTTGTTTGTTGACAGCTATGAAAAAAACCCGGTATTGCTGAATTACGGTATTGATGAATTACGATTCACAAAACCGGTTTATCCAGGCGCAGAAATTTATATTCGCTTTACTTGCAAAGAAAAGATTTCACAGGATAAAAAAGAGGAAACCGATATTCCGCGCGGTATCGTAAAATGGCTTGTGGAGATTTTTGATGAAACCAATGAACTCGTTGGACTGGCAACCATACTGACGATGGTGAGAAAAAAAGAATTGCGCTGAACCGCGGTAGCGTGGGCTTTTTTGCAAGGAACGTTAAAACAAAGATTATGAATTTATTAGATGACTTTTCAAACCGCGCAAAGAGATACCTGTCTGAGAAAGATGATCAGCCTGTGTACCCCGAGGCATCGGCAATCAAAGCGCTGCAACATTTGAATTCTCCTTTGCAGGAGCAGCCCATTGAAGCATCAATGGTATTGTCATTATTGGATGAATACGGCTCGCCCGCAACAGTTAAAACTAACGGTGGAAGATATTTTGGTTTTGTGACCGGGAGTTCGCTGGAAGCTGCAATGAGCGCAAAATTACTCGCAACCGTTTGGGATCAAAACGGGGCGCTTTCCATCATGTCTCCGGTTGCATCCTTGCTGGAAGAGATCAGCAGCAACTGGCTCGTCTCCCTGTTGGGTCTGCCCGAAAATACCGTGACCTCATTTGTAACCGGCGCAACCATGGCGAATTTTACGGGACTCGCCGCCGCGCGTCATGCCCTATTAAAAAAACAGGGCTGGGACGTCCAGTCGCAGGGTTTATTTCACGCGCCGGAAATAACCCTGATCGCCGGCGATGAATTACACGTGAGTTTGCTAAAAGCACTGAGCATGCTTGGTTTTGGGCGGGACAGAATTATTCGCGTGCCCGTTGATGCTCAGGGAAGAATGATCACAGAAAAAATTCCGGCGATAAAAGGACCAACAATTGTATGTACCCAATCGGGCAATGTAAATTCTGGCGCCTTCGATCCGCTGGAAGAAATTTACGAGGTTGTAAAAAATGAAAATACCTGGATCCATGTTGACGGCGCATTTGGCTTATGGGCTGCTGCATCGGTGGAAAAAAAATACCTGATGAGAGGCATTGAACTGGCGGATTCATGGGCAACGGATGCACACAAATGGCTAAACGTTCCTTACGACAGCGGCTTTGCTTTTGTAAAACACAAACAAATCCTTTTTGAAGCCATGTCCGCGACGGCTGCTTATTTGCCCGAGATAAGTATGCGCGAACCATTTCAGTATGTACCCGAAATGTCCCGGCAGGCCAGGGGTATAGCGGTTTGGGCTGCTCTCAAATCCCTGGGCAGAAAAGGATTGGCTGACCTGATAGAAAAAAATTGCAGGCAGGCAAAACGATTTGCGGAAGGTTTGCGACAGGCAGGCTTTTTGATTTTAAATGAAGTGGAATTGAACCAGGTGCTGGTGAATTTCGGAGACGCGGAAACAACAAACAACATCATAAAAAAAATTCAGGAAGACGGGACATGCTGGTGCGGAGGAACAACTTGGCAGGGGCAACCGGCCATGCGCATCAGTGTGAGTTCACATGCCACTACTGATGACGATGTGGAAAGATCCCTGGAGGTAATGATTAAACTGGCAGGACAATAAGAATATTATTGCATCAAGATCGGTATGCCCGGGTAAGAACAAGCATTAATTTACAGCACGGGATCAAATTAAAAATTTGATGAGAATTATTTTAAATCATTCGGCATAGAAATATGAGTCAATGCTTTCAATCTAAAAATTCCGGGGTGCTGGCTCATAAACATGAGTTTTCCTTGGAACCATCCACATCCTGCCTGGATTATTCACATGGATATTTTTTACCGGTATTGAAAAACCTGGAGTGTTCAATCTTCCTTGAATGGGCAATCTCCCGTATACACAGAAAAAAAGATGTAGCGCTTAACCAGCGGGAGATTTCACTCGACAGATGGTGATGATTTTATCACCCTCCCTGAATATTCTATCATGGAAGGGCCCCCTTGAGAAGAAAAAAATTCAAGCATGTCTAAAGCATGTATTTTCACCGTAGATTTGGCGACCAGAAATTCCTGTTCAAATTATTTTTATGCTGCAAGTCATTCAGGACGGTTATGTGAAAACCGAAACACATAACGGAGTCACAACCATTGAATTTTTTCATCCGCAAAGCAATTCCCTCCCGGGGAAAATATTGGAAGAACTCGCAAAAGAAATTCATGGCGCAGGGAATGAAGCTGACACAAAAGTCATTGTGCTGCGATCCGGCGGGGATAGAACTTTTTGCGCAGGTGCTTCTTTTGAAGAGTTGGTCGCCATAAGAAATGAAAAAGAAGGATTGGAATTTTTCAGCGGTTTTGCACAGGTAATCAATGCCATGCGCAAATGTCCGAAATTCATTATCGTTCGTGTACAGGGAAAATGTGTCGGCGGGGGCGTTGGATTGGTTGCTGCTGCTGATCATGCGATCGCCCTAGAAAATGCGGACGTCAAATTAAGTGAACTGGCAATCGGCATCGGACCATTCGTGGTTGGTCCGGCAGTCGAAAGAAAAATGGGATTGTCTGCATTTACACAGTTATCCATTGATGCCACGATGTGGCGCAGTGCAGACTGGGCCAGGAAAAGAGGTTTGTTTGCTGAATTGCATGCAGATATCAGCGGCGTGGATGAATCTGTTCACAGGCTTGCAGAAACGCTTGCCCATTCAAATCCTGATGCCATGAATGAGATGAAAAAAATATTCTGGCATGGAACGGAGCATTGGGATAAATTGTTGATTGAACGCGCGACAATAAGCGGAAAATTGATATTGAGTGAACATTCAAAAAAGGCGCTTATCCGGTTCAAAAAATAAAGTTTTTTCCTGTCGTCATTTTTTTTGGAAAAATAAGCCAAACATGCACCCCGGTATCATGATCACCACTTTCAACGAAAAAAACTTTCACGAACTCTGCGACCGGCTTGGTAAAAAAGACAAGCACTTAAAAGAAATTATTAAGGAACATGGTTATCCGCCGATGTGGCGGCGCAAAGCAAATTTCGAAACGTTAATTCATATTATTCTCGAACAACAGGTTTCTCTTGCTTCGGCAAAAGCTGCATTGAAAAAACTCAAAGAAAGGCTCGGCACCATTTCGCCAAAAAATATATTGACGTTGACCGATGGGGAAATGAAAGCATGCTATTTCAGCAGGCAAAAAATAATCTATGCCAGGCATCTGGCAACGTCAATTGTAAAAGGAGACTTGTCGATAAGAAAATTAAGGAGTTTGCATGATGATGAGATCAGGCACAAACTAAAAAAAATAAAGGGCATCGGGGACTGGACAGTAGATGTTTTTTTGTTAATGGCGCTGCAAAGATCAAATATTTTTCCAACCGGCGACCTGGCGATGATAAACAGCTTAAAAAAAACAAAGCAACTTCCACCAAACACGACCAAAGATGAAATAATACTTTTGGCGGAGAGCTGGAAACCACACCGGTCACTAGCTACCATGATTTTATGGCATCGTTATCTTGAAGACAGAAAGATGAAAGCCTGACTGATAAAATAACCATTCGAATAAATGCGGATGCGGCAAGTAAATTTATTTTGATACCTTCACTTTGAAAGGATTAAAAGCAGCATTGAATTATTTATCACTGTCCTCAACAGGGGAAAATAGATTGAAGGCTCCTGAGAAATCCTTCTTAGTTTGAGAAAATTGCGTTTTGAACCGAAGCGAAAACCTGCGCATGAAAAGCGAAAACCAGATTGAGATCAGTTTATGGATGTCATTTAAAAATGGCAACAGGAATGCTTTCGCAGAGATCTATAAAACCCACATTCACTCTTTATTGGGGTATGGCATAAAACTTTGCAGCGACCAAGAAATATTAAAGGATAATATCCAGGATCTGTTTATCGAATTGTGGAACGGACGCGAAAACCTGGCAAATGTTGAATGTTTGAAATTTTATCTGATCAAATCCCTGCGCTATAAACTTGTCCGAGCCGAAAGGAAACGGCTGCTTCAAATCAACACGGATCCGATAAACGATGAAAATGTTTATAAACGAGTAGAAAGTTCCGTAGAATCTGAGATGATTGAAAAGGAAACGCGCGCTGCGCAAATCAATACAGTCAGAAAAGCAATCAATATTCTCTCCAAAAGGCAGCAGGAAGTAATTCAATTAAGATTTTACCAGGGCTTTACCAACGAGCAAATAGCGGAGCTCATGCAAATGAATTACCAGTCAGTTAGTAATTTGATCTATTCCTCCCTTTGCCGCATCAAAAAAAACCTTTCTTCTTCGCCTGTTTTTACAACTGCGCTGGTTGCGGCCTTCAGTTTCTTCGTTTAATTAAAAAAATTTCTATCTTTTTTGAGTATAAAAATTCATTTTGATACACTTGGTTGTTAGCGTCCGATTTTTTTTACCATAACCAACAGTCGTGGAGAATTTTGACGAAAACATATTCTCTTTTTTTGATGATGATGAATTCATCAGGTGGGTATCGTCAAACGAAGATGATGCCGATGCATACTGGAAAGCATGGATGCAAAAAAATCCCGGCAAGATCAAGGGTTTATTGCAGGCAAGGCAGGTAGCACAGGAGTTGTCCAAAGCGCAAAAGCCGCTGATTGCAAAAAAACTTTCAGAGGATATCTGGGAGAAGATAAATCTCCACATTGAAAAACAACAGCAGCAAGCTTTCATTTCTTTATCACCATATTCGCCGCATAAAAGGCAGAGGTTAATGATCGCGGCCTCAATAGGAGGTCTACTGCTGGCGGCTTCTTCAATTTACTATTTCTCAACCATCAGGATCGACCACGCCAATGCGACGGCAAAAATCACAACCAATGTGATCAGCAATGATCTAAATCATGTAAATAATACCCCGGAGAGCCGGCTGGTGTATTTGGTTGATGGAACTAAAATTACCTTGCAACCCGGAGCCTCTCTTAAACATGCTGTATTTCTTCAAAAAGATAAAAGAGAAGTTTACCTGGATGGTGATGCTTTTTTTGAGGTGGCAAAGGATGCCAGCAGACCCTTTTATGTTTATGCCCACGATATTGTACTTCGTGTGCTAGGTACGAGTTTCAATGTAACTACCAATAAGAAAAACGGAAACGTAACGGTGCTCGTAAAAACGGGGAAAGTCTCTGTTTTTAAAAGTAGCAGTAAAAACAAAGCAGAGTTTATTTTAACACCTACACAAAGTATCCGTTACACTGCTCAGACACAGAGCATTGTAAAATCAGAATCTGATGCTGAATTGGAAAAGGCAGAGACCAATGCCAGGCGTGCGATCAATTTTGATTTTGAAGAAACGCCCATTGTAACCATTTTTTCAGCCCTTGAAGATGCTTATGGAATTAAAATGAATTATGATGAAAAAGTGTTTTCAAAATGCATCATCACGGCACCGCTTCGTGACGAACCTTTTGAAGAAAAATTGAAAATTATTTGTGCCGCAGTGGGTGCTAAATATCATATTGACAACAACGAAGTATTTGTTGAAGGGACTGCCTGTAAATGATGATCAACCTGTATAAAAAAATGTAATGATAACCTGAAATATTAAAATAAAACGACGATGCTGTAACACCGCCGTTTTTTAAGCCCCTTGAATGCCATTTATTAAAATGGTAAATCAAGGTTTGATTTTGCCAAATTGTTAACCGACAAAACTGTTTAAAGTTATGAACAAAAATGGAGAAGAACATAAACACGCTTTATTGTTCATTATGAGAATTTCCCTGCTTCAAATCCTGATCACACTAAGTCTAGCAAGCTTCACATTGGCCAACAATGCAAATGGTCAGGAGATTCTGGATAAGAAATTATCGCTCAATCTGCCATCCAAAGAAATTAAAACTGTCTTAAAAACGATTGCGGCCAATATGCAGATCGGTTTTACCTACAGCAATAATACGCTGCCAGGCAAGCAAAAAATAACTGTGGTAGCCAACGATGAAAGGCTCGGTGATGTACTGGCAAAAATTTTTGCACCCCTGAATATTTCCTACGAAGTGATAGGCAAGCAAATTGTTCTGAAAAGAAATGAATCGAAAGAATTAAATCAGCAGCTGAACACGGGTTCGCACGATGCCTTTAAAACCGTTAGCGGAAATGTCACCGGCGCTGACGGCGCTCCGCTGCAGGGCGTGAGTGTTTCAGTGGCAGGAACAACAAAGGGCACAACAACCGATGATAAAGGCAATTTTCAGATCCAGGCCAATACCGGCGATGTCCTTGTTTTTTCTTCAGTTGGATATGCCGAAGAAAGAATAAAGGTTGGCGAATCTTCTTCCATAAATGTATCGCTGAAGAAATCAGATAATAGCCTGACCGAAGTTGTGGTTACTGCTCTAGGAATAAAAAGAGAGGCAAAATCCTTAGGTTATTCAGCTCAAAAAGTTTCCGGAGATGATATTGTCAAAGCTGACCCGCCAAGCATCGCACAGGGCTTAATGGGAAAAGTTTCCGGGTTAAATATAACCGTACCAAACGGCGTCGAAGGATCTTCTACCCGAATAGTCATCAGAGGAAATAACAATATCTGGGGAAATAATCAACCATTGATTGTAGTGGATAATGTAGTTGTAGATAATGAACCCATACAACAAAACGGACAAATTCAATCAATCACCAATTCCTTAAACGGAGGAACCACAGACGTTTCACAGCCGCCAACGGATTTTGGTTCTTTTTTGAATACGATTAATCCCGATGACCTGGAAAGCGTTAACGTGCTAAAAGGGCCAACAGCTGCTGCGCTCTACGGGGCAAGAGGAGCAAATGGTGTCATTCTTATCGTCACAAAAAAGGGAACTAAAAAGAGGGGGCTGGGTCTGGATTATAATTTTACCACACGCGTAAATGATCCATACCGGTTCATCAAACTGCAACACGAATATGGGAATGGGATGACAGAAACATTATATTCTGCGAATCCTGCTTTTTATAAAGATGGCAGTGGTAATAATAGGGAAGAACAAATTGAAGGTGACCCTTATGGTGCCCAGGGAAATATTCCCGGAGCTTATGTGAGCCCAGGTGTTACAAGCCCTTCCGGCGGACCATTTTATAATTATATTGGTTTTCCGGGGGATGGATCCTCATGGGGTCCTAAAATGGAAGGTCAGCCATTGGTCTGGTGGGACGGAACCACAAGACCCTATACGCCAAACCCTAATATTTTCAAATCATTTTATAAATCGGGGAATACCCAAACACATAATGTTTCTTTTTCCGGAGGGGGTGATGCAGGAACACTGCGGGTATCCTACACAAGGACCACAAATGATGCGATCACCTACAACAGCAACAACACCACCAATGTATTCAACATCGGATCTTCGATTAATGTGACCAAGAAAGTAAAGGTGGAGGCGTCGGCGAGCTATGTTAATCTCAACAGATTCAATCCCCCCAACCTGTACGCGGAAAATGGAAACTCCGGAGGTGTAGGATATATGACGGTATACAACTTACCTGCCGATTATAAACCAATTGAAAAAGGCCTTACGTCAAATGCTGACGGATCTCAAAATTCCGCTGTTCTTTCAAAAGCTCCATGGGGTTATGGTCAGCAATATTACTGGTGGAGTATTTATAATAACATCACCACACTTACGCAAAATCAATTTGTAGGATCAATAGCGCTTAACGCGGAAATTTTTCCCTGGTTAACTGCCGCAGGAAACATTGGTTTGAATTATTACACCAATCAGTTTGAAACGAAAAAAAGACCAACTGACCCCGCAGGTTTATTGGGTTCTTACTCCAACGATTTGTCAAGAACATTAACGGAAAATCTTGACGGCCGACTCGTGGCTCATAAAGAAAATCTTGTTAAGGATATCAATGCAAGTTTTTCCGTTGGTGCAAGACGCTATTATAATAACCTGTATGATTTGTCTGCAAGCAACCCTGGACCTTTTAATTATCCTTTCATTTATAACCTATACAATTACGCGGGGAGCGCTGCGAACTACCCTCGTCCCAACGAGAACAGGAATGAAATGGAAATAAATTCTGTATATGGATTGTTGAATTTATCTTATAAGAATTTCCTGTTTTTGGATGCTTCCGGAACCAATGATTGGTCGTCAACACTCAGGCCATCGAACTGGAGTTTCTTTTATCCTTCAGCCAGTTTAAGTTTTGTATTCACCGATGCATTTGACCTGGGCTCAGTGAGGGATTGGTTGAGTTATGGCAAAATACGCATTAGCCAGGCATCGAGTGCAAATGCATATTTGCCTTATCAAAATGGATTGGTTTATAATTCTTCTAATGTACCGGGTTTTCAAACGGGATTATCTGTTCCGACAACCTTTCCCACTACCATCTCGCCACAACGATCCAAATCAACGGAATTGGGAACAGACCTCGGGTTTTTTCATGACAGGCTGAATGTGAATTTTACATATTACAATACCTATTCAGACCATCAGATACTCACCATTAATGTCGCCAATTCCTCGGGTCTGAATTCCATCCTGATCAATTCAGGAGCTTTAAGAAACCAGGGAATTGAATTAACCCTGAATGCAAAAGTCGTCAGCACCAAAGATTTCTCCTGGAACATCACGGTAAACGGGGCGCACAACCGAAACAAGGTGGTTGCCTTGGAACCGGGTCTTAATTATTTGCCGCTCGGCTCCTGGTTTGGAGGAGATGGTGTTTCGATGAGGGTCAATGTGGGTGATAATTATGGCGGAATATATGGATACGATTATAAGTATGCAGGTGGTCAGAAAGTGGTGAATTTGGTGTATGCAGACGGAATGAACACGGGTAACGGACCTATCCTGGGTTCACAGTATGCCACTTCCGACAGCATTGTAAAAATAGGCGATGCCACGCCCAAAGTAACGGGCGGCATTTCGCAAACTTTCCGCTATAAGAATTTTAGTCTCTACATTTTGACCGACTTCAATATCGGAGGTCAAATTTGGTCGGCAGACTATGCAACCATTATGGGCCAGGGTATGGCGCCTGAAACTGTTTATGAAAGAGATGGACATGGATTGCCTTATACTTTTCCAGATGGAACAACAGGAAACGTCGGCGTGATTTTGCCGGGGGTTGTTTTAGATCCCTCCAGCAATAAATATGTGAAGAATACGGCCGTTGTAAATTCCTGGTGGAAATATGCCGGTAATTATCAGTCATGGGACAATGTGCCGATTGTACGGACCAATTCTGTATTTACAAACTCCTGGGGAAAAGTGCGTGAAGTAAATCTTAGTTACAGTTTACCACAAAGTTTCGTGAGTAAAACAAAAATATTCCAAAGTTTGTCACTGTCTCTGATTGGTCGCGACTTGTTTTATTTATTTACCAATCTGCCTGATCGAATAAATCCTGAAAGCTTAGTGGGTACGACCAATGTACAGGGAATTCAGTTTGGAGGTTTGCCCGGTGTTCGTTCCTATGGTTTTTCCATCAAAGCAGGTTTTTAATGAAATCTCTAAAATCTTAAAAATATTTTATGTTGAAATATTATCGTGTAGATAAAATGGCAGGGGTGTTAATATCTTTGTTTTTAATTGTGGCGTTGCTATCCTGCACAAAAAATTTTCAAAAAATAAATGCGACATGGAATGGTGCTGCTTCTGCAAGTTTGCAGCAGCTTTATACTGGCATTGGAGCCAATTTGGACAATACTGCAGAAGGGGAGGACAATGCCGGAACAAGATGGTTGTATCCAATCACCCAACAGGGTGCTGTGTATGCCGCTTCGGATTTCGGTTATGGAGGTGGTGCAAATTGGAGTGGCTTTTATCAGAACTTGGCGAATATGAATGAAATGCTTGACATGATCGCTGCCAATCCGGATTCCGCAAATTACACCAATGTCAAAGCCATGATCAAAGTGCTGCGGGCCTATCAGGCTATTGAGTTGTCGAATTTTTACGGCGATATTCCATACTCCAAAGCTGGTAATGGAATTTCGGGTTCCGTCGGCGACCTCACTGTTCCCTACGATAAACAGCAAGAGGTTTATCTATCCTGCCTGAATGATTTAACCTGGGCTGTTAATAATTTCAACACCACGGACCCCAATCAATATTCGTTTGGAGCAAGTGAATTTCTTTTACTGGATGATATTACCCAATGGGTAAAATTTGCAAATTCACTCCGGCTGCGTTATGCCATTACCATGTATGATAAAGATAATGCCGACGCAACGCCAATCATTGCCGACGCTATCGCTAAACCTTTGTTGTCAGATCCGGTAGCCGATGTGGTAGGATTCAGTTCAGCCAATATTCCCGGGCTTTCTTTCGACGGTACTGCCGGTAATGGCAGAGGCTTCTCCTTCCGCCAGGAATGTCGCCTGCGAATGGGAACGACGATGTGGAACTTAATGACAAATAATAATAACACAGACGGCAGTGGAATTTTCGATCCCAGGTGCAGGATTTATTTTGAAGTCAATGGAGATAGCTTGTGGGTACCTTATCCGCAGGATCCCGTAACGGCAATCAGCGACGGCGGAGATCCTTATAATAATAACCGGGATAATGACTGGAGTGCAGATAAGGTCGGCAACCAGTATTCCGATTTTAATTATTACTGGGGAAGAGATGGCAATGCACCTGCTTCAAATTCAATCGGCACTGTTCCGGATATTTTTATTACTCCCGCAGAAGTACATTTTCTGAAGGCAGAAGTATATGCAAGAGGGATCGGAGGCCTGGCTCAGAATTCAGCAACCGCCCAGACTGAATATGAAGCGGGGGTGGCTGCATCGGTTACTTTTTGGTCAACCATGGCAATTCAATGCCCCATATGGATCGTTGACAAACCCGCGGCGCTACCAACTGCCGGCGATATCAGTACTTTATTAGCCAATCCTAAAGTTGCTTTTGATCCGGCAAATGCGGTTCAGCTGATCTATGCCCAGGAATGGATTGATCTGTTTCGTCAGCCCTGGGTAGCCTGGACATTGATGCGGAGAACGGGCGGGCTGACACCAATGGATACTACAAATCCTGCCGGGTATAATTCCAATTATGGCACTCTTCAGCGTTATCAATACCCAAGCGATGAGCAACTTTATAATAATGCTAACTGGAAGACAGCGACGGGCGGAAATGATTTGACCAGCACAAAAATCTGGATCGCGAAATAAAAAAGGTAGTTATTGGTTTAAGCAGAGCGATAATTACAAAGGCCTTGAATTTTCAGGGCCTTTATTGTATAAATATTGTCTTCCTTTCAGATATCATCATATTCATACAACGGATCAATAGAAGAATTTGAATTCATCTCAAAAACGGGTTTTATGATCCCGTCTTTCAATCCGTATACCCAGCCATGCAGTTGAGGTCTTCCTTCATGTTTCCACGCACGTTGAATAATGGAAGTCTTTGCCAGATGCATGACCTGCTCCCGTACATTCAATTCCGTTAACCTGTTTTCGCGTTCTTCAGGATCATCTATGATTTCTAATTCATTTTTATGAAGGCTATAGACATCTTTGATATTTCGCAGCCACATATTCAATACCTGTTTGTAATCATGATTTGTCATCGCCGCTTTTATGCCGCCGCAGCCATAATGTCCACAAACAATGACGTGTTTTACCTTAAGGTGGGTAACTGCAAACTCCAGGACACTTAAAAGATTTACATCGGTGTGGATTACCAGATTGGCTATATTTCTATGCACAAAAATTTCCCCCGGTTGCGTGCCAGTGATCTGATTTGCAGGAACGCGGCTATCGCTGCAGCCTATCCATAAAAATTCAGGGGATTGTAAATGGGAAAGATTTTCAAAATATCCAGGATCTTCTTTAAGCATTTTGTTTGCCCACGCTACATTATCCGAAAGTAATTTTTTATATGACAGCATGTTGTTTTTTATTTTCGGTTAATGGTTCCGTTATATATTTAACCCGCCGCAGGCGCTTATCACCTGACCGGTGATGTAAGAACTCATATCACTTGCCAGAAATAAAGAGGTGTTTGCAATTTCATCAGCACTCCCAAATCTGCCCAAAGGGATTTTGTCAAGAAATGCTTTTGAGGCATCGCCATCTTTTAAATAATGGGTCATATCGGTTTCGATAAATCCCGGAGCAATGGCATTGCATCGAATGTTACGGCTGCCAAGTTCCTGGGCAACGGATTTTGTAAAGCCAATGATGCCTGCTTTGGAAGCTGCATAGCTTGCCTGTCCTGCGTTTCCGCGAATACCAACGATGGAACTCATATTTATTATTGAGCCTTTTTTGGCTTTCATCATCGGGCGAATCACCTGTTTGGTCATGTTATAGACACTACTCAGGTTCACTTTTATCACTTCATCCCATTGCTCGGGAGACATACGCAATAATAAATTGTCTTTTGAGATCCCCGCGTTGTTAACACAAACATCTACCGTGCCGAACTCTTTCAATACCTCGTTGACAAAGGTTTCGCATTCAGTATATACCGAAGCATTGCTTTTATATGCTTTGGCCTTGGTGCCAAAACGTTTCAATTTTTCTTCCAGCAATTTTGCTTTTTCGTCGCTGCTCACATATGTGAAGGCAACCGAAGCTCCGTGTTCTGCAAGTTTTAATGCAATGGCTTCGCCAATACCCCGACTGGCACCGGTTACAATGGCAATTTTATTTTCCAGCAATTTCATTTTCTTTTTTTAAAATGTGATGCAATATAGAAAAAGAAATTCTATGTTTATTGACCGTGAAGCAATGATGGCCGTTCGCTGATCTCATGATACTTGATCACGTCGGTTGCGTAATAGTGAATCACCATGCTTTTCCTGGTCATTTGACGATCGGAAACGGGCGATCCGCCGTGAACGAGGTTGGCATGCCATATAAACACATCACCTTTCTTTGCGAGGAAAACTCTTTTTTCCAAATTATTCGTGATGATCAATTTCTCGATGGCATCTTCGTAATCAGGATAATCTTTTTTACCTATTGTAATCGCGGTATCTCCTTCATTAAAATCATTATTAAGCAGAAAAGGCAGTCGATGGCTGCCGGGATAATAGAACAACGGACCATTTTCCAAATTTGTATCTTCCAGGGCAATCCATACAGCTATCAGGTAACCCAAAGGATAAGTTGTCATGTGAATACTATCGGAATGTGCGCGCTGATTGCTTCCCTGTAAAAAATTAATTGTTTGAAAAGGCAGCACTTCTCTGCCAAGAATAAAAGATAAAATATCAGTTAACTTTCTTTCGAGGGTGATCTTTTTTATTACTGATGACATCCTGTTGGCAAACATCAACTTATTGTCATGCGTAAAATGTAGCTTCTTTTTGGTTATCAGCTTATCAATTTCTTGATTAACGGATTCCGTTGTATGGTCATCAAAAAAATTGTTCAAAATAATATATCCATCATCTGACCATGACAATAATTGTCGTTGAATATCCGTGGTAAATGAATTGAATTTTTCTTTTTCTGCAACCAGATTCTTGGAATTGGCTTTATCCAGCCATGCCTGCGATTCCTTATCCGGAAAATCTTTACTCGAAATGGAAGCGACTAGCGATTTGTGAATATTATATTTTTTATACGCCGCTTTATTATGCAGCAGCATTTTGTAATGAAACAAATTGTATATCCAGTGGGTGAATTTGTATTGTTTAATGATATTTTTTATGCGCATGAAAGATTTAAGAAGGATCTAAATAAAGTGTTTACCGCCTGGTGCATATAAAAATGATTTATGCAGAAAGGTATCCTTGCGGTTTTTCAATAAAATGTTGAATAATGCCAATGATTAAAAATATTGCAAACAATATGAATACGCTGTTTAATGATCCCGTAAAGTTAAAATAAGGAATCAAAACATGTATGCCTGGAGCACGAATTACATAAAGTACTTAAGAAGCATTTCCCTTTATTATTTCGATCCCGAAAAAAACAACAACAAATCCGTTTATAACAAAAAAAGATCATTTGCTTTGTATCCATAATGGAAAATTACAATATATACCGGCGCAAAAGCCCTGAGCGGTCGGGTGCTTTTAAAAAACAGTAAGAACGATAATGCGGCTCAGCTTATTTATTCAAATATAGAAACTCAATCTTTGCATTTTAATAAATATATTTAGTGAAGTTGTCTCCCCGGCTGAGGCGGATGGCTTAACAAAAAAGTATTTGTGTGCCTCGTGTAATCGCCAAGAAATGAAAGGAACTATGCTGAGCAGGAAATATTTAAAATCGACATTTGTTGCAGCATGCATACTGGAGACTTTGTGTGCGACTTATTTTTTGGAAATTACAAACGCAGCTGCTTTTTTTTCAGTCCTGTATTTTATTGCCGGAATAAGCGTCGGAATACTGATCTTATTTCTTCCTCAATACAAACAAAGTATATCCAGGCGTACACGAACGCCTGTCCCTGAATTGCTGTTTTGCTTATTATTAATGGCAGCAGTTGCTTTTTTCCTCTTTTATGAATCCAAGAATATATTCGCAGAAAATCCTATTGACTACAGGAACGCTGACATGCTTCCGGTCATCAAAACCATGAACGAGCGGTTTCTACATGGCCATTGGACACATGTGTACGACAATATACCAGGAATTTGGCATGGGAGCAAACCGATTTATCTGCCATTTATGTGGTTGCCATTTTCGCCGGCTGTGGCATTTAATGTCGATGTAAGATGGATAACCGTCGCTGCATTATTTATTGTATTTATTATTTTAATAAATGCATTTCAAAGTAAACCGAATAGAGCATTTTCCGCGCTTATTTTAATAAGCTCTTTGAGCGTTTTGTATTGGTTGTTTGAGCAAGACGATATGCATGGATTTGTCAGTCTCAGTGAAGAGGGAGTAATTGTTTTATACTATATTTTTCTCGCCCTTGCCTTAATGGCTGAAAATATGATATTGATAATCGCTGGGGTTTGCCTGTGTATGCTGAGCCGCTATGCGGCAATAGGATTTGTGCCCGCCTATTTGATCTATCTTTTGTTGAGTAAAAAAAATAAGCAGGCGTTGGCATTTTCTTTTGCGGGGATAATCGCTGTTTTATTTTTTTTCATCATCCCGTTTGGATGGAAACCTTTTGTTGAATTGATTCAATTACCGGCCAATTATATTGGATTTTCAAAAATAGTTTGGCATGATACTCCCGCCGTATTTACAGCTGGTCTGGGGTTTGCGCGATTTTTTATACCAGATAAAATAAATGTTCTTCATTATTTGCTTGTCGCATTAACATTTACGGTTCCGGCTGCGGTAATTTTATTTTGTCATTCATACAGAAAAAAAATTCAGTTTAATAATGTGCCGCTGGCTGCCATGAAAATTTCGCTGGTAATTTTTTACAACTTCATCGACGTTCCATACCTGTATTTATTTTATTCATCAACGTTGGTAAGCCTTTTGGTTGCGGCTCATTTATTAAGAAGGAATTTGGTATAATTACCCTGTAAACCCGTCGCGACACAGCAACGCGAAATAAACTGAATGGATGCCCGTGTATCCTTTGGCGTCTTTTTGGGTTCTCAATAATCACTAAGGAGAGATGTGGGCGCAGAAAGAATTTATTTCATCAATATATTTCCTGTTGTTGGCTAAACGCGGAACCTTGTGCTGACCGCCCAGCTTGCCTTTGCTGCGAAGCCACTCTCTAAACAAACCTTTGGGCAATTTTCTTACAACCGGTTTGCGAAGGGCAATATCTTTATGGCGCTTTGCTTCGTAATCACTGTTAATATTTTTCAAGGCATTATCCAGTTCATAAATAAAATGGTCAATATTTTCCGGTTCTTTTTCAAATTCGATCAACCATTCATGGGCACCATTGTTATTTTCGTTGAAATAAACGGGGGCAGCCGTATAATCATTAACAACAGCGCTTGTCTTGTCACAGGCAACCGCAATGGCTTTATCCGTGTTGTCCACAATCACTTCTTCGCCAAAGGCATTCATAAAATGTTTCAATCTTCCGGTGACTTTGATGCGATAAGGATCCAATGAAGAAAACTGGATCGTATCCCCGATCAAATATCTCCACAGACCACCGTTGGTATTAATCACCAGCGCATACTGCCTGCCGATTTCCACGTCTCTCAGCCCAATGGTTTCAGGTTCTTTTTTTCCGTATTCTTCAATGGGCATAAACTCCATAAAAATACCATGATCCAGATACAGCAACATGCCATCATCATCCGGTCTGGACTGCGCAGCGAAAAAACCTTCGCTCGCATTGTACATGTCAAGATAATTTATGGGGGCGCCAAATAATTTCTCAAATTGATCCCGGTAGGGTATGAACGAAACACCGCCGTGAATATACAATTCCAGCGAGGGCCAAACATCGCACAAGTAATTTTTGCCGGTTATTTCCAAAATGCGTTTTATTAAAACCATGGTCCAGGTAGGAACGCCGGAAATAGAAGTTACATTTTCATGGATCGTGCTGAGCGCCAATTTCTCAATCTTGTTTTCCCACTCATCGAGCAACGCAATATTCAATTCCGGCGTGCGGAGCCAGGTCGCCCAGAACGGAGAGTTCTGCAGTAACAAC
>DATGFZ010000614.1:0-1507 GCA_035308805.1 Puia sp.
TTTGATATCCCGTCCAAGCTTTAGTGACCACCGGAAGATAAGTTGCGGAGCTGATGTAGCCGCTGTCAATCGCTGTTTTCAGCGTGTAAATAAACATGCCGCTCCCAGATGTTTCGATATAATTCCTGGCGGCGGTTTTTGGACTGTCCACGATACAATACCAGAGGCCGTTTGTTGAGCTCTGGTAATTCTTTATCCCGAAGGATAGATTGTTTAACATCGTAATCAGCTGGGAATATTGAGGATGGCTGTGGGGAAGGTATTTTAGGACCTCGATCAGGCTGAGCATGAACCATCCCATGCCACGGCTCCATACCTCGTAGGAAACGCCCGTCGAGGGATTTGCCCATGGATAGGTGGATTTATCATAATCAAAAGCATGGTTGATCAGGTGGTTGACGCTGTTGTAATTGTGGTTATAGAGGATGATTATTTGCTGAACCGCCGCATTGGTTGCCGTGGTATCGTTGAACAGCCAGCCGTATTTTGCCAGGAATGGGTTAGCCATATATATTCCATCCAGCAGTTCCACATTTTTATAATTTACCGGATCATTCCTGTGCCAGAATCCACCTTCGGGAGTCTTCGGATAGCCGATGGATGCGAGAAGCAGCGTGTCGCGGATATGTTTTGCGGCAAGCTGGTATTTTGCCAGTTTAGTCTGCTCGTAGATGAACAGACAGGCGAGGCCGGGATGCGAGCCATCCAGGCCAAGGCTCGTCATGATCTTTGACTGCGGGATCGTGCCGTCGGCGTTTACATAAGCGTCGACAAAGGCCTTGATGTAATTATAATAGCTGGTCTGATAGCTTGCGGTCTTTACCTGGTCAAATACCTTTTCAATGCCGGCAAGGATTATCGTATTGCTATATTGCCAGCCTGCGCCGGTCAACTTGTTGATGTTTGGCTGGTAACGGCCGATAATCGCATTGGCAAATTTTACCGATTGAGTGTTAGCTTCTGTCTGGCTATAAAGCGAATGGGCATACAATAAAACAATAAAGGCGGGCGCGCGATAAAAACTTTTCATGTTGCAGTATTAGGATTGGTGGACATCCGATTCTACTCAAAACATAAGAATGTTTTATGGAAATTCCATATTCATTTTTAGACGGTGCGTCTGGAAATTCACTGAAATGATGACTACCAAAGCAGGGCGGCCACTGTACACTTTTCAATCATATACCTGCTTTAATTCGTAACCATTCGTTTCAATCCCAAACCCTCAATTTTTTGTAACTTCAAAGCCAGATCCTTCCCTAACAAACAGCTCCGAGCATTGTAATCATTTATCATTTAAGTAACTGCCGACGAAAGAAAGCAGAGGAGCGAGTTTATTATTCAATTACCCCTTTTTTGACTATTTATGAAAAACCCGAATCGACAGCAAAATCAAAACTAAGAACTGCAAAATAAAAATGGAAGTACACCATCACCCGGAAATACATCAAAAGAATAAAAAGTTCAAAGAATATTTTTTTGAATTCTTAATGATATTTCTTGCAGT
>DATGFZ010000615.1:0-2288 GCA_035308805.1 Puia sp.
TGCTCGATGCCGGCAAGTATAAAGCTTTCAATAACCTCCACCGTTTTCTCAATTTTGAGCTTTACCAGCGGGATTTCCGTCTCAAACCATCTTCCTAAAACAAAGTCAACCTGCATTCCTTTAGGGAAATTATTTCCAACCCCAAATCGAAGCCTGGGATAATCTGGCGTATTCAAGGTGTCCTGGATACTTTTTAATCCGTTGTGACCAGCGTCACTTCCTCCGGGACGCAAGCGCAATTTGCTTAAAGGCAAGGCAAGATCATCGGTAATAACGAGTAAATGATTAATTGGTATCTGCTCCTTATCCATCCAATATTTGACAGCCTTGCCACTCAGGTTCATGTATGTGGTGGGAACGATACAAATAATGGACCTGCCCTTGAGTTTTATTTTGGCAACACCGGCATAACGTTCATTGGTAAAGGCGACACCGTGTTTATGAACAAATACGTTGGCGACGTCAAATCCAATATTATGGCGTGTCCCGGCATATTCGGAACCAACATTACCCAATCCAGCAATTAAAAATTTGTCCATAATCACTTTAAAAATAAATCAATTCCCTGATGTAAAGATTTAGATTGTCAAGGGTAAATATAAAACCCCGCAGATGGCGGGGTGCTGAATAAAAAATAAATTAAGAATTATTTTTTTGCTGCTGGTGCTGCAGGGGCGGCAGCGGCCGGAGTTCCTGTTGCTGCTGCAGCAGGAGTAGCTGTTGTTGCTTCTTCCTGTTTCAGTTCACGAGTCAATACCACAGATGCGACCGGGATACGCGGAGAATTCAATATTTCATAATGTTCCACTTTAACGTCCTCTACCCGGATGTTTCCATTAAGCCTAAGATTTGTAATATCTACCTTGATATTTTCCTGTAAATATTTTGGATAGGTTTTTACTTTCAATGCCTTCATCTTTAAAATTAGTTTACCGCCTTCTTTTACACCTTCCGCGGTTCCAACAAATTTTAAAGGAATGGTGGCAATCATTTTCTTGTCTTCTACCAGTTCAAGCAAATCAATATGAATCAGGTCATCAGTTACTTTATCGAACTGAAGATCCTTCATAATGCAATTGTAGGTCTTCCCTTCAATATTTACCTCTGCCAACTGAAAGTCCGGTGTATAAACCAGGTTCTTAAAAGCGGTAACCGGAGCAGAAAAATTTATTTCTTTTGCACCCCCGTAAATTACACCCGGCACTTTTTCCTCAGAGCGAATTTGACGGGCGGCTGCCTTCCCGTGTTCGGTCCTGAGCTGTCCTTCGATTGTAATCGTTTTCATTTTTTATGTTTGTTTTATAATTACTCTTTTATTTATTGCGTAATTGCGAATGAATGAACAAGCTGGTGATACTTTTATTTTCATATGCATTCCGGATAGCTACAGCAAACAATTCAGCAACACTTAACACTTTTATTTTGGAGCTATGCTGACGCAAGGGAATGGTATCGCAGACCACCAATTCTTCCAGCACACTGTTTTCAATATTTGCGTATGCATTTCCGCTCAGTACCGGATGCGTGCATAATGCCCGCACACTTGTCGCTCCCTTCTCTACCAACAGTGCCGCCGCTTTTGCTAAAGTCCCGCCAGTATCGCAAATATCATCAATCAAAATCACGTCTTTTCCCTCTACATCACCAATCACCACCATGCTCGCAATTTCATTGGCCCTTTTTCTGTGCTTGTCGCAAATGACCATCTCGGCATTAAAATACGACGCAATTTCACGAATGCGATTTGCACTTCCCACATCGGGGGCGGCAAAGGTAAGGTTTTCCAGTTTAAGTTGCTCAATGTATGGGATAAAAATCGCCGAACTGTCCAGATGATCCATGGGAATATCAAAATAACCCTGAATTTGAGGAGCATGTAAATCCATGGTAATGATCCTGTCGGCCCCTGCCGCCACCAACATATTCGCAACCAGTTTGGAGCCAATGGCAACACGTGGCTTATCTTTTCTGTCCTGGCGTGCATAACCATAATAGGGTATGACCGGGACGACCTTATAGGCAGAAGCACGGCGCGCAGCATCGATCATCAATAATAGTTCCAATAGATTTTCAGCAGGGGAAAAAGTACTTTGTACCAAGAAAACCATATCTCCTCTGATGCTTTCATTAAAAACCGGTTGAATTTCACCATCACTGAAATGTTGAATGGTTATTTTTCCCGGGGTACTGCCGAACTGCTGTGTGATTTTTTCAGCAAGGTATTGTGATGCGGTGCCCGAGAATATCTTGGCGCTGGAATCCATATTGATAATTAGTGTGCGGCGAAG
>DATGFZ010000616.1:0-5403 GCA_035308805.1 Puia sp.
TCATCCTGTCCAAAAAAATTGCCGAACAACAATCCGGAAGCATCTCTTTTTATTACGATAAAATAAAAATCGTGGTTATCAGTATTTGCTTTTAGCCCGTTAATGGCCGGAGTCGTCACCTGCATCCCCATCGTCCCCTGTAAAAAATAAGGTTCCGATTCCCTGTAAAAACCACCCCATCCCGAGACGTACACATTCTGGCACTGATCTACCAGAAATGCAACTGGCGAAATATTCGGTCTGCTAGCATTAACAGAACCAAAAGTCGTGGAGTAAATAATTTTCGAAAGGTTGGTATCCAACTTGCTTACAAATTGTTTTGCACCTGCATTAGACCAGCCAACATTTGGAGTTACCGTCCAATTGCCTGTTGTGGTACCCATGACATAAGGATAACCGTATTTGTCAAATTTTAAACCGTAAATCATATCTATACCGGTAGTGCCAATAAATGTGGAGGCGATAATTGCGGAGCCATTATTGGCAATGCGGGAAACAAAACCATCGATGCTGTCTGATTTTACGCTTTGCAAAACAGATGGTTTTATGCCCGGAAAATCCGGACTTATGGTGCTGCCGCCAACAAAAATATCATTGGTCACGGGATCAATATCCATAACAAAAGCCACGTCATCATGACTTCCGCCTAAAAATGAACTAAATATTATGCTGTTGCAGGAAGGATTAATCTTGATGATAACCCCGTCCTGGTTGCCACCCCCAAATTTTGGTTGAAATACCGCTCCTTTTATCGGGAAATCTGTCGACGATTGTGTGCAGGATGCCACGTAAATATTTCCCGCTGGATCCAAAATAACTTCGCCCCTGGACCAATCACCATAGTTTCTCACCAATGAATTCAACCCGATCGTTGCTGTTTCATCCTGGTCTTCAATATTTACGCCATCATCTCCGGATCCTCCGATTAACATCGAACCGATTAACGCCGTACCTGCAGCATTGAACTTTGTAACAAATATATCTCTGCCTCCGCCCTTTCCGGCAGTGTCTTTTGCGGGCTGCAGCGGGAATGTCAACCCGGACGCAGTCCTCCCAAAAACAACCAATTCCCCCTGTGGATCACAGATCAGGCTATGCGGATAATCATTAGCCTGTCCGCCCAAATAAGTTGCATACATTACACTGCTGCCCGTTGGATTAAATTTCATAATACCGATATCCCATGGTTCAGCATTGGCACTTCCGCCGATACCTCCGCCTACAAAATTCTGTTGAAACGCTCCGGGTGTTACCTGGTACCCGCTTCCTGAAACAATTCCTGCTATGAACATGCTGCCATCGGGACCGTAAGTTGCCGTAAAGCCCCAGTTATCTGCAAGACTTCCCGAAAAAGAACAAAATATTTCTGTAGGATCAATAACTAAAGTCGCATCGGGAGAATAGTTTCTTATTTTGAATTTAATTGTATTCTTAGCAGCCAAAACATATTTACACTCCACATCCGTTTTTGCAGTCGCTGACAATTGATATGATATCGGAATGGTTTCTTTAAATACTCCCAATGACGTTTTTATCTGCAATTGTTTATTTTTTGCCACCAGTTGATCAACCCCATCATACCTTAATGCAATATCATCCGGATTACCACCCGGATGGACGATAAGATTATATTTCAATGCGCCATTCTCTGCATAATAATTCAAATCAATATGGGGATAAATATTTTTGTATGTCATCGCCTGAAAGATTCTGCAATGAGAAGCCCATTTGGAAGAATCACTGCCAAGGAAATAATTATTATAGGTTTCTATCGGCTTTTCCGGGATTAATTCAGTGTTTTGGTTGGCATTTTGAAAACTTACACGGTACAAGTGTGAATGAAGGACTAGGCTGTTGTCTGTGGGTAATGCTGAAGATCGATTTTTTGGAGATGAATTTGGAATGCGGTTAGTCATTCCGTGATGCGTCATGTGAATTCTTTTCAGGTCATTTTCGTCCTGCATTAAAACACTGAATCCGTTTTTGTGAAGGAAGAATGCGCCGTTACGCATTTGGGCGCGATAGCTTACCTGCGGATCCCACTGGCCTTTGTTTTCTACAAATTGAAGAGGGGAGCTTCCCGCGTTTTGTGCTGAAAGTTTTAGGGCGCCGGCGATCAATAAACCAAAAACTATAAGGAGTTTTTTGAACAAAATTTCTTTTTTACAATTTAATGAAATTAAGCCAGAATTGCTATTATTACCAGTTACGATATCTTGCTCCATTGCGTTTTCCCACCCTGCATCTCAAGATGATTTTTAAGACCCAGGTTTTCTGCTGAATTCAGGTCCGCATCAACATCAATTATCCTTTCGGCCATCTCTTTGGCTACCATCAATAATTGCCTGTCTTCGACGATGTCGGCAAGCTTAAAATTCATTGCACCACTTTGTCTGGTTCCGGCAATATCTCCGGGTCCGCGAAGTTCCAGATCTTTTTCAGCTATTTTAAAACCATCATTGGTTGCAGTCATTATTTTTAACCGTTCAAGCGCTTCTTTGTTTAACTTTGAACTTGTTAATAAAATGCAAAAGCTTTTATCGGTTCCTCTTCCGACGCGCCCGCGCAACTGATGCAGTTGAGATAACCCGAATTTTTCTGCACTTTCCACCACCATCACCGTTGCATTCGGAATATTCACACCAACTTCAATCACCGTTGTGGCCACCATTATTTGTGTATCGTTATCAACAAAGCGTTGCATGTTTGAATTGCGTAAATCATTTTTTTGCCTGCCATGGACAAGACTTATCCAATATTTTGGCTCAGGAAAATAAGCTTTTACATTTTCATATCCCTTCATGAGGTTTTCATAATCCATTTTTTCAGATTCTTCTATCAATGGAAAAATGATGTAAGCCTGCTTTCCCTTTCCAATTTCAGCCTTAATAAAATCCATTACTTGCGGACGATTATCATCATAACGATGAGCCGTAATTACAGGTTGCCTTCCCGGCGGCAATTCATCTATAATGCTGTAATCCAAATCTCCATATGCCGTCATGGCTAATGTTCTTGGAATGGGAGTTGCCGTCATCACCAGAACATGCGGTAGTATAAGAGATTTACCCCATAATTTTGCGCGTTGGGCGACACCAAAGCGATGTTGTTCGTCAATGATAGCCAGTCCGAGATTTTTAAATTGAACAACTTCTTCAATAACGGCATGTGTGCCAATCAAAATATTTACCGAACCGCTGATTAGCTGCTCAGCTATTTCTTTTCTTTCCCTTGTTTTGGAAGAGCCAGATAACAGTTTTACAGACAATGGTAAATCCTTGATCAATTCCCTGACGCTGTTGAAATGTTGTTTGGCGAGAATTTCTGTTGGCGCCATAAAACATGACTGGTAACCATTGTCTGCTGCAAGCAACATGGAAAGCAATGCCACTATTGTTTTACCACTTCCTACATCCCCTTGCAGCAAACGATTCATTTGTCTTCCCTTGCCGGTATCATTTCTTATTTCTTTTAAAACTCTTTTTTGTGCACCGGTTAATTCAAAGGGTAAATAGTTTGTGTAAAAAGTATTGAACAACTTACCTACATGGTCAAAAATAATTCCCTGTGAATACTGATGTCGTTTTGATCTGATTAAACCCATGCGCAATTGAGCAAGAAAGAATTCTTCAAACTTTAAGCGGGTTAACGATTTTGTATAGGCATCGGCGTTAGCAGGAAAATGAATATGCTGAAATGCACTGAATCTGTTTATCAATGAAAGCGATGCCCTGATTGATTCAGGCAAAAATTCCGGAATGTTCTTTTCAGTTAATAAACTGAAGAGTGTGGCGGTGAGTTTTGCTATTTGTCTTCCGCCCAATCCTTTCAATTTTAATTTCTCCGTGCTTGGGTAAACCGGTTCCAGATAATTCTTGCCTTCTGATAATTCATCAGTTAATGGCTCTATTTCCGGATGCGTAATTTGCGGATATCCCTGGAAAAAGCTTATTCTTCCAAAAACAAGATATTGATTCCCCATTTTTAAGGATTTCTGTATCCACTGGATGCTGTTAAACCAAACCAGTTCCAGTTCTCCCGATTTGTCTTTTAATGTGGCCATTAATCTTCGGGATCTTCTATCACCGATCACTTCCAACTGTATCAATGTGCCGGAAACCTGGATGAAATCTGCTTCGGCCTTTATGTCCGCTATGGGTGAAACCCGCGTTTTATCAATGTGTCGGAGGGGAAAATGTTCCAGCAGGTCTTTAAAAGTAAAAATGTCAAGTTCTTTTCTTAATAGGTCGGCGCGCGCAGGTCCTACGCCTTTTAAATATTCGATCGGAGTTTCTAATATACTTTTTGCGGCGTAAATAAAATGATTTTACGGTAAAAGTAATCAAAAATGAAAAAGTGAATATTTACCCCGTCATTTGCGCAAAAAGATTGCCGGCAATTAATATTGCCGGCAGCAAATTTAAAAAATCGGATAGGTTAGAGACTTATCATCATTAGTATTTTTCAACCAATTGTATTACATCCTCCAGCTTTACACCAATCAATCTTTCAATATCAATTTTAGAAACATTGTAGTTGCGCTGAAGTTCCAGTCTTTTTATTTGTTCATCAACATATTTCGCATTGAAAAGATTTAAATCCTCAATTTTAATCAGATTGTTCTTAAAATCAATTTCCGCTTTACTGTATGCTTCAAAAGCATCCTTGGTGATCTTATATTGAAACGTGAGTTTTTCCTGCGCCAATAAATAATCTTCATAGCGGGTAAGGATATCTGCTTTTATCGTACGGAAACGATCATTGCGTTCGGATTGCGCAACCATATACTTTTCATAAGCGACTTTAGTATTGTTACTGCTTCTTGCAAAAATGTCCAGCGGAATGGTAATCCCAAAATTATACCTCGGATAATACACCGATGCAGTCCCCGCGGCCTTGGGATCAATCGAAAATTCATTGAGATTACCTGCAATGATGATTGAACTCAGCCAGCTAGTTTTTGCAAGTCGTATATTATATTCCGCAATCGTTACATTATGATCTGCAATTTCATACAGTGGATTTTGCAAAGCCAGTTGTACAAGCCGTTCACGTACATCACTCATTCTTCCTGTATCGCTGTTCAAACGATAGGCGGAATTTGGATTGGTCGGCACTTGGGCGAAAATAGCGACGCTTAAAAACATGAGCGCTATTGATAATAGGTGTTTCATTTGTTGTTATTTAAAAAAAGAGGGTTCTTGTTGAGATAATTTTTTATCGTAAACGGGCATTCTTATGAAAATAACCAATGTTCCCAAAAAATAAAAAGTTTGAGGGTCAATTCCCATTGCAATTTGTGAATATTGACCCACCATTAACGTGAATAACATAATAATTAATGCAATGGCATGATTTTTCAGGTCCGGATCATGAACCTGAAAATAATTCTTAATTCCGGTT
>DATGFZ010000617.1:0-20793 GCA_035308805.1 Puia sp.
AAGAAAAAGGGACATTTGCAATTGCCGGAAGTGGGTAATATTACGTTGGAAGAAATGGAAATCCAAATGATCCAAAAGGCAATGGGGTTTCACAAAAACAGAATCACAAAAGTAGCCAAATCATTAGGAATCACGCGCAACGCACTGTACCGCAGACTGGAGAAATATAATATCCCTTACGATGAAGCTTCGGACTAAATATGTTTTGTTTGTTGCGGTATTGCACCTAGTTGCATTGGTCTTATCGTATTTTATTTTCCAGGAATACAAAATCCTTTTTATTGTTTCAGAAATTTTTATCATTATTTCCATAATCATTGCCTGGCAATTATACAACGAACTGATACAACCAATAAATCTATTAATGCAGGGAACGGATGCGATTAAAGACAGGGACTTTAATGTTAGATTTTTACCAACTGGAAAATATGAGATGGATCAGCTGATACAAGTATATAACCAAATGATGGATGAACTGAGAATGGAACGCACAAAACAGGAGCAACAACATTTATTTTTGGAAAAATTGATTTATACCTCGCCCACGGGGATTTTGATTTTAGATTTCGATGATCATGTTCACCAGGTAAATCCAAAGGCGCTGGCGTTAATGGGCATTGGAGAAAAAGAAATTTTACTAAAACCTCTCAGTGAAATTTTTCATCCCGTCATTCAACAGGTGAAATCGCTGCCATCCGGTTCAGCCAAAACTTTTACCATCAATAACGGGATCACTTATAAAATACAGAAATCACATTTCATTGATCGCGGTTTTCCCCGGCATTTTGTCATGATTGAAGAACTGACAGTTGAAATATTGGAAGCAGAAAAAAAAACGTACGGGAAAGTTATCCGCATGATGGCTCATGAAGTAAACAATACAATTGGACCAGTTAACTCCATCTTACAATCCGCGCTGCAAGCTGCAACCTACAGCGATTCCGTTACCCATGCGTTGCAGGTGGCTATTGAGCGAAATAATAATCTGAATTATTTTATGCGCAACTTTGCGGATCTTGTCCGCATACCGCCTCCTGAAAAAAAACGGATAGATGTAATTCCATTGTTGAAAAACGTATGCGGGCTCATGAAGCTAAAAACGGGAGAGCGGAATATTTCGTTTCAATTTGAGCTGAATAGCACAGATTTTATGGTAACTGCAGATAGCCAGCAATTGGAACAGGTGTTCATCAACATTATCAAAAACGCCCAGGAATCTGTCACCGGTGAAGGTATAATTACCATAATCTGCTCAGCCGATACAAAACAAATTATAATCCGCGACAATGGAATGGGATTGGCAGCAGAAGCGGAAGAACGATTGTTTACCCCTTTTTTCAGCACCAAAAAAGACGGACAGGGCATCGGACTTACTGTCATCAGAGAAATATTACTCAATCATGGATTTGATTTTTCACTGAAAACAATATTACCTGGCGTGACTGAATTCAAAATTAATTTTGGATAGAATTGGTTTCGAAGAGAGAATCTCAAAAAAATCACAGTTATAAATTTGATATTTGTGTTCCTTCATAATAAAAGTTCATGAAATACGCAATATTTTTATTACTGGTCATTTACTCCAGCACCACAACCGGCCAGGACAGTGCATGGATAAAAAATAATTATTACAAAATAGAACGCTACATTTCCATGCGCGATGGGGTAAGACTTTTTACCTCGATGTATGTCCCAAAAGACAGCACGGAGAAACATCCTCTCCTGATCACAAGGACTCCCTATTCATGCGCACCCTACGGAGAAAAAAACTGGAGAGCATGGTGGAATAGGTTCCAAAGAGAATATTTCAAAGAAGGATATATTATGGTCATCCAGGACATACGCGGACGCTATATGAGTGAAGGAGATTTCAATATTATTCCGGCCTATATCCCCAATAAAAAGACCAATAAAGATGTGGATGAATCAAGCGATTGTTTCGATACAATTGATTGGCTGATAAAAAACGTTCCGGGGAACAATGGAAAAGTTGGAGTGGTGGGCATTTCTTACCCTGGTTTCTGTGCCACTGAAGCATCTTTGAGCGGGCACCCGTCACTCGTCGCGGTGAGTCCACAGGCCCCTACCACCGATGCGTTTATGGGCGATGATGTTCACCATAACGGAGCTTTTTTTCTCGAAGATACCTATGGTTTTTTAGTGGAGTTTGGAATCGGAAAACCGCGCCCAAGGCCCACCACTGAAAATGCAACCGGTGTGCAAGGTTTCACAGCAGACAAATATGATTTTTACCTGGCCATGGGTGCGATCAGCAATCTGACAAAAATAGCAGAAAAAGATACCATACGTGCATGGAGCGAAATCGTTCAGCACGCTGATTACGACGCGTGGTGGAAAGCACACGATACAAGAGCCGGCCTCTACAATGTAAAGCCGGCGATGCTTGAAGTAGGCGGACTTTTTGATGCCGAAGATTGCTTCGGCGCATGGAACGTGTATAAATCCATTGAGAAGCAAAGCCCCGGAACAAACAATAAACTTGTTATCGGTCCCTGGTTTCATGGTCAGTGGGCAAGTGGGGACGGAACCCACTTGGGCAATGTACAGTTTGGCTCAAATACTTCACTTTGGTTCCAGCAGAACAGGGAAATCCCTTTTTTTAATTTTTATCTTAAAGGGAAAGGCAACCTGAACAGTATGGCCAAAGCGACGGTATTTTTTACCGGCGAAAATAAATGGCATGAATTTGAAAAATGGCCACCGGAAAATGTGAAGCCAACTGATCTTTATCTGGGAGGAAATGGCCGGCTTTCATTTATGCGGCCTGCAGCCACAAATAACTTTGATGAATATATAAGCGATCCCGCCAAACCAGTGCCCTATACCGAAGGCGAGCACGGCAGCAGGACAAGAGAATACATGAGCGATGACCAGCGCTTCGCTGCAAACCGGACTGATGTGGTTGTCTTTAAAACAGATACGTTGGCCGAAGACCTGACGCTTGCAGGCCCCGTAATTGCAGATCTGATCGTAAGTATCTCGACAACAGATGCCGACTTTGTGGTTAAGCTCATAGATGTTTTCCCCGCTAATTTTGCCTATGAAAATGGAGCCGATTCGCGCACTTCGGGATACCTTATGAATGGCTACCAGATGCTGGTGCGCGGGGACGTGATGCGCGGCCGGTACCGGAATAGTTTTGAAATGCCAGAGGCTTTCATACCCGGGAAGATATCAAAGGTAAAATTCACCATGAACGATGTTGCCCACACTTTCAAAAAAGGACACCGGATCATGGTCCAGATTCAGAGCAGTTGGTTCCCTTTGGTTGACCGCAACCCGCAAAAATTTGTGAATATCTATACGTGTACAGATTTGGATTTTCAAAAGGCAGCAATCAGGATCTATCATGACGCAACGAATGCATCAACTATTGTGCTGCCTGTGATGCGTTGAAACCTACGAAGTAAATAGCAGCGCAATGGACTTCTTATAAGCCTGATCAATTGTCAGTGGTCTTAACAACCCGGGCCGCCAACCGTCTTAAAAAATCGAATTACCGGGTTGAAGCGTTTCCTGCAATTTCATTAATGTTTTGCGGGCTTACCAGGATATTCATCGCCTTACCGGTTTTGTGGGATGTTTTAAAATCTTCACCCATCAGCATTGCAGCAGTTGATGCGATTTGATTTTGATAAATTTTTTGTGCGTCATGGATTTCTCCGAGGGGTGCAATATCGGGTCCCATCAACGCAAGCCAAATTTCGCCGGAACCTTTGGTAAAGCAATTATGCCCATGCCATGATTCGGTTTTCAGCCCTCTGCCATGATCAGTGGTAATGATAAAAGTTGTATTGTCTTTATAAAACGGGTCGGTTTGAATCATATACCAAAGATCAGCGACCATTCTATCGAAGTTGTTTGCCTGCTGCAAATATTTGTCATATTTATTTTGATGAGCGAATTCATCTGTTTCTCCAAAACTCAAAAAAACTACCCGCGGATGATTGTGGCTGATATATTCCTTTGCAGAAACCGAGGTAAGCACATCATACCGAGTATGGGTTCTTTGGGTAATTTGGTTTTGGACCTCATTTATTTTTTCGTTGATTTCATCTCCATTTTCAATTGCTGAATCATAACCGCTGTTAATATTAATTTTGCTGCGTTTGATATTTAAAATATTCGGAAACATATTCCAGGAAGTGAATGCGACGACTTTGCCCTTTAATTCATTTTGTGAATTGAAAAATTCGAGAATATTCTTGTTGCGATTGTTTATCCGGAGATTGGGAATGAATAATGGATCCGCATAACCTGTAAGAATTTCGTTATATCCGGGGTAAGAAATTTTGAAAATATTCTTTACGTTGACTTCGCTGTTTTCCGTACGGTTGCCATACAATTGGCCTTTTTTGGCAATAACGCTCCAAAAGAAGGGCATAAGTTTTTTACGGCGTTCTTCTGCATTTTCAGCCCAGTACAAATCTTTTATTAAAGCGGTATCTTGTACGTATTCCGTGTTGTTGATGATTGCGGAATCTGCCCCGGAGAATACTTCCTGCCATCGAAAGCCGTCGGTGGTTATGATAAAAACATTTCGTGTTTTCAGTGAAGTTTGTGCCCAAGAGGTACAATAAATAAAAATTGCAGCAAGGATCAGAGGTATTTTCATTTTTATGGTTTTACAAAAATCTATAATCAACATAAACAGAACCTTATGCAAACATTAACTTTGAGTTACGCTTTAGCTGCGAATATGGTTAGTGTTTTGATATACCTGTTATTGGATATTTTTACAGAATAATACAACGAATTTTTGTTCATGCTCTTTTCGGGGAAAATAAATACAATGATTTTGTGTGTGACTATTTTCAGCATTTCTGTAAATGCTCAAAATGATTGGCGATTGAAAAAGGAACAATCCGGAATAAAAATATATATGCGCACCAATGTGCATTCTTCCTTTAATGAAATAAAGGTGGAAATGACTATTCAATCAAAATTATCCTCCCTGGTTGCGCTCTTACTTGATGTACCCAACCACGCCCACTGGGTTTACAACGTAAAAACCGCTTATGTACTGCAAAAATTGGCAAACAATGAACTCTATTTTTATGAAGTGGTGGATTCTCCTTTCCCTGCGAGTGATCGCGATCTCGTTGTTCATTTAAAAATCACACAGGATTCTATAACCAAAATGATGAATATCTCAGCAATTAATATCCCGGATTATATCCCATCTAAAAAAGGCATTGTCCGCGTTCCCGTTTCCAATGAAAGCTGGGAAGTAAACCCAATCAATAACAATTCCCTTCGTATAGAATATTACCTAGAGATTGATCCTGGCGGTTCTATTCCCGCATGGCTTCTCAATAATTTTGCAGAAAAAGGTCCTTATGAATCTTTTCGCCATTTGCAGGAACAGGTTGATAACCCCAAATATAAAAATGCTACTGTTTCTTTTATAAGAAACTGAAATGATGTTTTATTGTCTTGCAAAAACGAACTGTTTCTGCATAATATAATTGTAAGTAAGTCCGAGTAATACAGAGGTTATTATTTTAGAGAGGATATCTTCCAGATGCAAACAGTATCTAAAAAAATATACTCCTCCTGCCGAAAGCAACAGGTTTCCGGTCCAAACCATAATATATTTGATTATCTGCAGAGATATTTTCCCATCCCCGGCTCTGAATGCCCAATTCCGGGAAAGAATGAATTGGGTAATGGCACCACAAATATTTCCAATGAGATTGGCAAGAATGATATTGTAATGAAGTTTTTTAAAAAGAATATATGTAATTAAAAAATCTACCAGCGAACCTATTATGGCAGTTATTTGTGCTTTTATATATGTAATCACATCTTAAAGATAAGTCAGAACTGCGAAGCCAGCGGGGAGATGCAATATTTTAGTGATTAAATATTCATTAATTCTGAAGGCAGATCTTAAGAATCAGTCCATCTTTAATCGCCGGGATGATATTTTTTTTCAAGATGACCCATCACATCCTCTTTATAAAAAAATACATTTTTGAAACCGCCCTTCGTATACATCAAAGCCTGGTCGCTGAAATGCCTTGATGAGGGATCGCTGCTTTCGCCGCCGGTAAGTAGGGAACGTGCATGTATCTTCTCGCCAAATTCAACAACACAAATAAAACTGTTGCCACTCAGTCCATACCTTTTTTTCGTACCTGGAAAAAATGCGCTTGCGTATGAGGGGATCTGTCCCCATAAAGATGAGACAAAACCAACTGGAATACTTGGTTGTCCGTCATCATATTTCTCATGTAAGTCTCCTGATATTCGCTGAAAGCGATTGATATCTCCCCAAGGTACTTCCCATTTGCCCCATCTTTTTGTCATTCCATTTTTTGCATCCAATAGCGGATATAAAAGTTGCAGTGGCGTTGCCAGCGCAGCAAATTTTTCTGTTTTTGATGGCTGATCAGTTGCGTCTGCACCTTGGATGTGCATGATGGATGGCAATAATTTTTGCCCCCATTCCACCGCGAGATTTGTCGCAACAGAATGTTCTCCTGAATGTTGATCCCAATTCTTTAGAACAAGTACAGGGTCTTTTAACAAAGCATATAAACTGTCCTCTGGTTTCAAACTTTCAAAGGCATTGACAAGAGCGGGAATTAATTTTTCAAATGCGGCGAGATATGTGTCGAACCCTTTTGCAATTACTTTGTCCATGGTATAATGTTTTTCCTCATTCAATATCCTCACCGCGTTTATAGCACGAAAATTTTCGCCTTCGGGTGCCATATATTGCGGGTAGTCTTCTCTTTTCGGACTATTTTCTCCGGCGGCAGAAAAAGGAGAGGAGTTACAATTTTGTAACCATCCGTTTGGCGGATTATAAATGTGAATGATTTGATCAATTGAATGAACGCCTTTCCATTCAGTTTCGGCGATGGTTCCGTCAACCGGCTTAGCCCAATTAAATTTTGTATCTCTTATGGGGATAAAATTCCCATGCCAGTAAGCGATATTCCCTTCTGCATCAGCATAAACGGTATTGTTTGACGTATTGCCGCGCAGGTCCAGTACTTTTTTAAAATCCTCAAAACTTTTTGTTTTGTTCCGAAGCCAGCATTGAATCAATCCATTCAAGGAACGGTTGTAAGAACGAACGCTTATCCAATGTTCATTTTGTTTGGCCATAACCGGACCATGATGAGTAAAGTATGCCGTAATTATTCTTGATTTTTTTTGATCACCTTCTTTGTAACCAATAATAATATTTTTTTCAAGAACGGGTTTAAGTTCGTGTTCAAATTCGTAAACAAATTTTCCGTTTTCCTTACTCACTTTTTCCATGTAGGAATCGGAAGCATCCACATCGCTTGAAGTATGCATCCACGCACAATGCTCATTGAATCCCTGGTAAATAAAAAATTGCCCCCAGGTTACTGCGCCATAAACGTTCAATCCTTCTTCGCTTACGATTTGCACTTCCGGGCGAAAATAAAAAGTTACATGAGGATTGATATATAACATGGCATGATGAGACGCCGTGATGGAAGGTGCGAAGGCAAAACCGTTAGACCCGGTCAGATATTCTTCAAAGTCAATCGGATAGGTTAAGGTGGTTTGATTTTCGCCAGTATAGAAATTTTTCAAATCGTTCGCATTTATTCCTGCAGTGCTAATTGCGCCGATACTACCATCAGTCCACAATAACGGATACCATGGTTCGAAATGATGTAATAATACGGGTCTTGTTTCGGGATGTTTATATAAAAAATAATTCACGCCATCTGCAAATGCTGTGCATAATTTTCTTAACCACTCGGGAGCATTTGAATAATCCTTAATGGCATCGGCAGAATCAATTACTAAACGAATCAGCAGATCGGCATAAATATCTTTTTCTCCGTTTACTTCTGCGAGTCTCCCCAGCTTTTCAATATAATTCATTTCGACTCTTTTAAAATCGTCTTCACACTGTGCAAACAGCAAACCGAAAACCGCGTCTGCATCTGTCTTCCCATAAATATGAGGAATCCCCCAGTTATCGCGGATAATCGTAACCTGCGCTGCCTCCTTTTCCCATCGCCTCAATTCAGCATTTGAGTTTTGTGCATGAGAAATATTAATCGAAGCAATATAAAATGCTATGTAAAAGAATATTTTTATCTTTTTCATTTTCCTGCTTTTATCCTTCTTTCTTTCAGTTCTCTCCATGTAGTTAGAATAATGTTTTCATCCTGCAATGCTTTTTTAAAATTGGGATCAAGCATTGCCAGCATATCGCCTTTGCGTACGGGGCCTGAATCTGAAATGTGCTGAAACACTTCTGTTGTTGCCGTACAATGCATAAGCATCATGGTAACTCCAGGTTTTAAAGATCTTATCGCTTCAATATATTTTTTTGTTTTATACTGCTGTAATTTTGCATCGTCATTTTTGATTTCATCAGGAATTTTCCAGTCATAACTGTTGTTTTCAAGGTCATCAAGAACCGGCAAACCCGCATCCCACAGCATTTTTCCGGCTTTGCGTATTTGTTGAAGATATGCTTCAGGAAAATGCATTTGTCTTTGGATCAATACATCATGACCTGCCGGAAACATTATGGGGATATGATTTTCAATTCCAACCTTTATGTAGCGTTCGGTAAACGATGGTGTGCCAAATAAAGTGCCCATGTGTGTATCGAGATGGGTTGGTTCAAACCCCATTGACCGTGCGCGATCGAGTTGCGCGCGAATTTCTTTTTCCACCTCATCAGCAGTCGCATGTTGAACGACAGATTCAACACTCGGCCATAAATCACCTTCTTTATCCACCAAGCCGGGCACTGCACTTTTTCCTGCGAGGGGTCCCCACCGATAATCTTTCCATTCACTTGTCAATGTAAGGTGTAGTCCCGCGTCTATATTCGGATGATCTTTTAACCAATGAATAAATCCCGGCACCCATGGACAAGGCATCATCACGCTGCAACTTGTAGAAGCGCCAGTTGTGAGCGCCGCAATTCCGCCCTGATCAGAATCAAAACTCATTCCCATATCATCGACGTGCAGGACCAATACCCGAGCGCCCTTGGGGAACCCTAACTTTTCGGCATAAGTAACAGAATCTGCCTGGGCAAATAATGTAATGCGGATGGGAAATAAAATTATAAAAAGAAAGGTTTTTGTTGACAGCATGATCGTTTATTTGTTATGAAAAGTCAGGTGCGATCGGACACTGAAGTTAATGCGAAATTTATTTCTCTTGTTCAGATTTTATTTTACAATATGCGCACTATGAGACTACTAAAATTTTGTGTAATTTTCAACCCGGTTATATTAACGCGTTATGAGGCTCAAATTTTCAGAAAAGATCCGGAATGGTTATTTGGTGGCATTTCTGCTGCTGCTTTTTTCATACATCTTTACCATTGCGGCGGTTCTTCAATTAAAAAAACAAAATCAGTGGGTTAATCACACGCGCGAGGTTATCAATAAACTGGAGCTGGTCGCTTCCTATCTCAAAGATTCAGAAATTGGTTTACGTGGATTGATCATGATGAAGGATGAAAAGTTCCTATTGCCATATTATCCGAGCAAGCACAAGGTTGATTCCATTTATAATGACCTGCATCAATCAATTGCCGATAATTCTATCGAAACGGAGCGCGTATTGGTATTGAAAAACCTGCTTGATAAAAAATTTGCCCTTATTAACCTGCAACTTGACACGTTACGCGACTCGCATCTTGAAGTCAACGATTTTATCCGGACGACCGCCTATGAAAGTAAAAAATTGATGGATTCCATCCGTAACATTATCGGGTTTATGGAAAACCATGAAAACGACCTGCTAAATAAACGAACGGCTGAAGTTTCTTCTTCCAACCAGGGTTTGTATATAATTATTGCAGCGTCGTTATTGATCTCTGTATTGCTTTTGGGATATTCGATTTTTACATACATTGTTGAAAACATGGCCAAACGAAAAGCAACATTGCAGGCGGAAGATTATCATGTACAGCTTGAAAAAAGAATCATTGAATTGAATGTTGCCAATGATGAATTGGTTGAATTACGTAGCATGGAAAAATTTGCAAGTACCGGAAGAATTGCTCGCGTTATTGCCCATGAAATAAGGAATCCACTAACCAATATTAATTTATCGGCGGATCAGCTTTCCTTTGACGGAGTTACCGAGGAAGATAAAAAATATTTTCTCGATGTCATCCAGCGAAATTCGATACGGATAAACTACCTAATCACAGACCTGCTGAACGCGACAAAGTTTTCTGAACTGAATTATGAAGTTGCCGACGTGAATTTACTGCTTGATGAATCGTTGCAGTTCGCAGCGGACAGAGCGCAGTTTAATAAGATTACTATCGAAAAAAAGTACGGATATAATATTCCGGCCGTAAAAGTTGATGGCGAAAGGATTAAGATTGCTTTTCTCAATATCATTGTCAATGCCATCGAATCAATGGATGGAACTATGGGAAAACTGGTGCTAGAAACAACCATGAAAAATAATATTTGCTTCATCAACATTTCCGACAATGGAAAAGGGATGAACAAAGAAACGCTGTCCAAAATTTTTGATCCGTATTTTACATCCAAAAGAGATGGAAATGGTTTGGGATTAACGAATACCCAGAATATCATTTTGAATCACAAAGGCAAAATTCAGGTGAACAGCGAATTGAATAAAGGAACCACTTTTACCATTTTGCTCAATATTTAGTTGCCATGAATTCTTCTTTGAATACATGCCTGGGTAATCGCTTTGAATGATTTTGATCGATTTTACTTGTTGGTATTCAATATGATGGAGGATGACGAAAGCCCTTTTGAACTGGCCGAAATATTAATTGTCCCGGCTGTTTCAGTTGATCTTACCACCAGCAAACACAATCCATTAAAAGCCTTATGGTGATCGGCTTTAAAAGATTCCATACTTGTTTCGCTTCCATTATCAACTCCGGCAATCGTGCCCTTTCCTATAATCGAAAATTGTACATTATTGTCTGCATCGGGAATTAAATTGCCATCGGCATCAACAATTTTTACTGTGATGAAAGAAAGATCACTGCCTCCTGCCTTTATATTTTTTCTATCGGCGGCCAAAATAATTTTTGCTGCCTTGCCTGCGGTTTTTATTTCTTTTGTTAATACAATATTGCCTTCTTTTCTGGAAACGGCTCTTAATATTCCCGGCTCATAAACAACCCTCCACCAAACATGTAAATCATCCCCGTTTTTTTTCTTTGTGCCGAGAGATCTTCCATTTAAAAATAATTCTACTTCATCAGCCTGATTATAATAAGCCCACACATCAACGGTATCTCCGCGTTTCCAATTCCAGTGCGGGAAAACATGCAATACCGGTTTTTCAGTACAAATGCTTTGGTATAAATAATACGAGTCTTTCGGAAAGCCTGCCAGGTCTACGATACCAAAGTACGAACTTCGCGCCGGCCATGGGTAAGGAGTGGGTTCCCCTAAATAATCAAATCCCGTCCAGATAAACATGCCGCTTGCAAAATCATATTTTAATAACGCTTTCATAGTTTCCTCATGTGTAGAGCCCCAGGGTGCTGAACAATTATCGTAGGAAGAACAGGTAAGATCAGCATTGCCTTCTTTGAAAGGTTTATCCCAACGTTCCGGCCAACGGCGGATACTATCGGAGGGCATATCATAATGTCCGCGTGTTTGAAGTGCGGAAACAGATTCGGTACAGATGAATTTTTTTCCTGGAAAATTTTTTTGAAAATCGCCAAACAGCTGGTGGTGATAATTAAAACCTACAAGATCCAGGGCGCCTGAGAGATAAATTGCATTATTGGAATCGGGATGATCAAGCGCAGAAGTAATAGGGCGGCCTGGATCAAGAGATTTAATCACATCTGCTAACTCTCTTGCTATCATTGTTCCTGAACTGTCTTTTCCATCTTTTCCAGCCCATTGTTCAGGGATTTCATTGCCGATGCTCCATATAAAAACAGAAGGATGATTTCTATCGCGCAGGATCTGATCTTCAAGATCTTTCTTATGCCATTCGTCCCAATACAAATGATAATCGTATTTTGATTTAGGTTTCTTCCACATGTCAAAAGCTTCGTCCATTACTATAAATCCCATTTTATCACAAAGATCCAAAAGTTCAGGTGCCGGCGGATTATGCGATGTACGTATGCCATTAATGCCCATGCTTTTTAAAATTTCCAATTGACGCTCGATCGCTCTTTTATTAATGGCTGTTCCGAGACAACCTAGATCGTGGTGGTTGCAAACACCGAAAATTTTTATGTGCTTGCCATTTAAGAAAAAGCCTTTGTCGGCGTCAAAATCAAAATAGCGGATGCCAAATGTTGTGGCATATTCATCTTCAATTTTTCCATCTACAATAATTTTTGTAACCGTCCTGTACAAATATGGATGTTCGATTGACCATAATACAGGACTGGATATTGAGAAATCCTGCGAATCAAAGCCTATCTGGGATTTTGCCGATGTCTGTTCGGCTGCTCCAAAAATTTTGCTGCTTCTGCCTGCAGAAGATTTCTTTGAAATCAGCTTTCCCGCTTCATCATAAATGAAATATTCAATGAGAATTTTTTTCGGATCATTTAAGAATGTATTTCTGATTCTTGTTTCTACATGCACTGTAGCGACTTGTTCGTTTACTTGTGGGGTGGTAATATAAGTTCCCCAATGATCAACAAAAATTTTATTGGTTTTCACCAGCCATACATTTCTGTATATCCCTGAACCTGAATACCAGCGCGAGTTTGGCTGATCTGAATTGTCAACCCTTACTGCAATAATATTTTTTTCATTTCCATATTTCAAGTGAGGAGTCAGGTCATATCGAAATGAAATATATCCGTTTGGTCTTATGCCGAGATAATGTCCATTGATCCACACTTTGCTGTTGCGGTAAACTCCGTCAAAATCAATAAAAATATTTTTATTTTTTTCTGATAATGGTAGCGAAAATGCTTTTCTGTACCAGCCAATGCCGCCGGGTAATGCGCCTCCTGAAGGAGTGGAAGGATTATCCTTATCAAATTTTCCTTCAATGCTCCAGTCATGTGGAAGCGATAATTGACGCCAATGACCGTCGCTATACGATATTTCCTTTGCTTCAGGAATTTCACCTAAACTAAAACGCCAGCCTTTATCAAAATTGCTGATGCGTTGTTGGGCATTTACTGAAATAAAAATGCCCATCAACAATGTAGTATATAAATATTTGTTTGACACGTGATTTTTTACGCAAGATACGAGGTGAGAAATATAAGACGACTGCTTCCGAAAAGATTTTCCCAGGTAATTTTGAAAATGCACTGCAACCTGTAACACAATAATAGCAATAAAGATGAACGGATTGCGACGAACCCACGAAAAACAGAAAATGCGAACAACATAAATTTTTCATAAGGATTAAAAACAAGCGACGATGAACAGAAAATACAAGAATCGAGGCAAAAGAGTCATGACCTGAGATTCAGATTTGTGCCTCATTTATTGTCTCTTCCGTACTTGCCATCTTACCTGATTTGCCTTCAACTTTCACATGATCATGTAATTTTTGTAATTCGAGAATCGTGGTTTTGCCGTCTTCACTTTCGTGATACATGGGTATAAATTTTCTGTCAAAAAGTATTTCAGTATATACATATGATGTGCGCTGCTGCACAATAGATGAAAACACATCATCAAAACCCCTTACCAATACGTATAATTCGACGTCGGCAGTTCTCATGTCTTCATGGTTAAAACCAAGAAGCGGACTTTTTTCATCAATGGGATGAACAACCGTCCAGTTCATCGGTAAATTATCAACGCGGCTTCTTTCCAACTCAAGACTGTAAAATTTAAACATCGGCTCGCTACCATTTTCGCGCAACTGCAAACCGATGGTTACACGGATTTCGACATCAGTAAGCGCATGATTTTCTTTGTAAGAAGCAAAACGAAACATCAGTGCTGTCCTATCCTGATAAGGAGAAATCAAGGCATGGTTGCTGAAAGCCAGATAGGACTTGGGTTTCGAGAAACGCCCGTAAATCAAACCGGTTGCAACGGCGAAAGATAAAAAGCCGCTAACTGCTTCAATGGCAGCAACAACGTTTGCACCATCACCCATTGGATTTACACGGCCGTAACCTACGGTGGTAAGCGTTTCCGTGCTGAAAAAAAACAATTCTTTGAATTTAGCCCACGGAGTTGTTGCAACTATTCCGGTTAATTGCTCAGCACCAATCATCCAATAAATCGAAGTAAAAATGAGATTGACTAAAAAATAAAAAATGAAAATAGTAGTTACAAATTTCCATCGCGGCATGTTGAGCATGATATGATAAACATCATACCGGTGCATCAAGGAAATGCCTTCTTTGCGCAAATTAAAACTGCCGTCACGGTTAATAAATCTTCCGCCATAATCCCGCGCATTGGTTCCAAAGCCAGTGTCATTGTTAGTCTTAGAAAATGGATTTATGTTTTTATGTGTAGCCATAATATTTTATAACACGAATTTACAACTACAAACTTTAAATCAGGTAATTCGCAAGAATTCTTGCGATTAATCATTATTTTTCAATCAATTTTTCATCAATATCATAAACCTCGATTTTACTGATTGAAGGATTTGGTTTTGAATCGGATATAATAACTTCCAGCGAACCCGCTACTTCATCTGCGAAAGTAAGAATTCGTTTTCTGCCGATCGTTTTACCATTTATTTCCTTAATTGTTGAATTATTTCTTTTTAACCGAACGACAAAAGATTTTATTTTTTGCCCGGATTGTATCGGTTCCCGAAGGATGATGCAATTGATTTTTGAAGGTTTGGTAAAGCTTAGTTTATAAATATTTATAATAGAGGAACTGAATTTTCTGAAGGCAAGGGGCTTCTCAAAACTGATATCTCTTAATTCTTTAAAACCGGCCAATGCCGCGCTGTCGTGTTCATTGATCAATCCCCTTCTATCCGGCGGAACATTCAATAATAGAGATGCGCCTCTGCCAACAGATTTTAGATAAAGTTGAAATAATTCTTGCGGCGATTTAACTTTTTCATCTTCGTTTTTGTGATAAAACCAACCCGGACGGATACTCACATCGCATTCAGCCGGAATCCAAAGTTTGCCATTTTCATTTCCGTGATTTAGCGTGTCTGTCGGCGGAGAACCCGAACCACGGCTGAATCCTGCGGTATCGAGCATTCCCCAATCAGGGTCGCCGGCAATTCCGCTTTCGTTACCAACCCATCGCAGATCAGGCCCGATATCACTGAACACAACCGTATTCGGGGCAATGGTTCTCAGCGTTCGTTCAAATCGGCCCCAGTCATAAATTTGCTTTTTCCCATTTGGACCTTCGCCATTGGCACCATCCCACCAAAATTCAAAAAGCGGACCATAATTTCCTACGATTTCTTTCATCATTTTTACATATACATCATTGTATTCAGCGGTACCGTACTTCGGATGGTTCCTATCCCAAGGCGATAAATACACGCCAAATTTCAAACCATATTTTTTGCAGGAATCGCTCAACTCACGCAATATATCCCCTTTGCCATTCTTCCATTTGCTTTTTGCGATGGTATGCGTGGAATATTTACTTGGCCACAAACAAAAACCGTCGTGATGTTTTGCGGTGATGATGATTCCTTTCGCGCCTGCTGATTTGGCAATACGACACCATTGCCCGCAATCCAATCGCGTCGGATTGAAAACTTCTTCCTGTTCCGATCCTTTTCCCCATTCGAGATCTGTAAAAGTATTCGGACCAAAATGAGCGAAAAGATAAAATTCCATATCATGGTTCAATTGGCGAGCCGATGGAACTGGTTGTGCGTTCGTCCGGACTGTAGAATAAAAAAGCGCAACCAGTAAAATAAATATTCTGCTCATTTTAGTGGGATTTAATTTATTTAAGAAATTATGCAATTTTACAACATTGTTTATTTGTAGTTCTTTTGCAAAATAATTTGTCTGAATGGCGATTTAATTCCGATTCTTTTTATTCAACTGATTTTTAGGATAATTGGTCAAAAAAGGTTAACATCCCCATTCAGCCGCTGGACTAAATTTTACATGGAAAAGCAACTGAAGCAGTTAAAAACCGAACTGGACGGTGAATTATTTTTCGATGAGGCTATGCGCATTTTGTACGCAACTGATGCATCTGCCTATCGCGAGATGCCCCTTGCAGTTGCGATGCCAAAATCAGTTGAAGATATAAAAAAACTAATTGCATTTGTCCGAAATAATAACACCTCCCTAATTCCCCGAACAGCCGGAACATCGCTTGCAGGCCAGGTTGTAGGAAATGGAATTGTCGTTGACGTTTCAAAATATTTCACAAAAATTATCGAACTAAACACGCAGGATAAATGGGTGCGTGTGCAGCCGGGTGTAATACGCGATGAGCTGAATATGTTCTTAAAACCTCACGGATTTATGTTCGGCCCGGAAACATCCACAGCAAACCGTGCGATGGTGGGAGGTATGGTTGGAAATAATTCCTGTGGCTCAAATTCCATTGTTTATCGGAGTACACGCGAACACTTGCTGGAAGTAAAAACATTATTGAGTGACGGTTCGGAGGCCACATTCAATGCTATAGGCATTGATTATTTCCATCAAAAATGTGAAGGCGGAACACTTGAAGCAAATATTTATAAAACCATTCGCCGCCTATTGAGTGATTACAATAACCAGCAGGAAATAATAAGAGAATTCCCTAAAAAGACCATTGAAAGAAGAAACACAGGATATGCCGTTGATGTGCTGATGGAATCATCGCCATTTATTTCCGGGAAGGGCGATTTCAATTTTTGCAAATTACTCGCAGGTTCAGAAGGGACTTTGGCTTTTCTCACGGAAATTAAACTGAATATTGTTCCCCTGCCACCAAAAGAAATCGGTTTGCTGTGCGTTCATTTTAATACAGTTGATGAATCGTTGCGCGCAAATCTTATAGCCTTGAAATATAAACCCACTGCAAGTGAATTAATTGACCATTATATTTTAGAATGCACGAAAGGTAATATTGAGCAAAATAAAAACCGTTTTTTTGTTCAGGGCGATCCTGGTGCGATTTTGGTTGTTGAGTTTTCAAGAAATTCACGTCAGGAGATTTCAGTAATTGCAAAAAATGTTGAGGAAGAAATGCGCGCAGGGGGACTCGGTTATTATTTTCCACTATTATTCGGCGATGATGCAAAAAAAATCTGGGCATTGCGAAAAGCGGGTCTCGGTCTGCTTGGAAACATGCCGGGCAATGAAAAAGCTGTTCCCGTTATAGAAGATACGGCGGTTGATGTAAATGATTTGCCTCAATACATTCAAGAGTTCAATGAAATCTTAAAAAAATACAATCTCTATTCAGTCCATTATGCTCATGCAGGAAGCGGCGAGTTACACCTGCGTCCCATCATCAATCTAAAAACTGAAGAGGGCAATAAATTATTCAGAAAAATTGCTGAAGAAATTGCAACGCTCGTAAAAAAATATAATGGTTCATTAAGTGGCGAACATGGCGACGGCAGGCTGCGTGGAGAGTTTATCCGGCAAATGATCGGTGAAAAAAATTATCAGCTGCTTACAGAAATTAAACGTGCGTGGGATCCGGAAAATATTTTCAACCCTAAAAAAATCGTGGACACGCCGCCGATGAATACGATGTTGCGGTACACACCTGGAGTACCGATACCGTTTTTCAATACTGAATTCAGATTTCATGATCAGAATATTCTGCAACACGCTGAACAATGCAACGGCTCCGGAGATTGCCGGAAGACGCATTTATCCGGCGGAACGATGTGTCCGTCTTATATGGCCACACGAAATGAAAAAGATACAACAAGAGCTAGGGCAAATATTTTGCGTGAATTTCTGACCAACTCCAAAAAAACAAATCGCTTTGATCAGAAAGAAATATACGATGTGATGGATCTGTGCCTGAGCTGTAAAGGATGTAAATCGGAATGCCCGTCGAACGTAGACATATCAAAATTGAAAGCTGAATTTCTGCAACAATATTATGATGCAAATGGAATTCCTTTCAGAAGCAGGTTAATAGCCAATTTCAGCCAGTCGGCAAAACTTGGTTCGATAATGCCAGCCATGTATAACTTCATTGTAAAAAATGGATTTACCGGAAAATTAATAAAAAAAATTTCCGGATTTGCGGTTGAACGGTCTTTACCTGAACTGTATAATATTACGTTGCGAAAATGGTATGAGAGAAAACAGCATTTGGAGTCCGCAATACCGAAGGTCGAAGATAGTCAACGAGCATCTGCCAAGGGTCAATTGTTTCTTTTCTGCGACGAATTTACCAATTTCAATGATGTTGAAATAGGAATAAAGACAATCTTGTTATTGGAGAAATTGGGTTACCGGGTAATTATCCCTCGTCATTTGGAAAGCGGCAGAACATGGCTTTCCAAAGGATTGGTTCGTAAGGCGAAAAAAATCATTAACAAGAATATCGAGTTATTGAGCCGGTTGATAAATGAAAAAACACCATTGATTGGTATTGAACCTTCAGCAATTCTGACTTTCCGTGATGAATATATTGATTTGGCTGATGATGACAAATTTGAAGCAGCGAAGCATTTAGCCAAAAATGTTTTTACAGTTGAAGAATTTATCGCTGGAGAAATTGCGAAAGGAGAAATAAAAAAAGATCAATTCACCAACGAAGGAAAGGAAATAAAACTTCACGGACATTGCCAGCAGAAGGCGTTATCATCAGTTGATCCAACGATAAAAATGTTATCGTTACCAGAAAATTATTCCGTATCAGTTATACCATCTGGGTGCTGTGGAATGGCTGGTTCATTTGGTTATGAAAAAGAACATTATGGTATTTCGATGAAAATTGGTGAACTGGTCTTATTCCCTACTGTGCGCAACCAATCGAAGGAGACTATTATAGCTGCACCGGGAACAAGCTGCAGGCATCAGGTAAAAGACGGAACGGGGCGAATAGCAAAACATCCTGTTGAAATAATTTTTGAAGCTTTGAAATAATATCCCTGGTCTTTTCTCCTCCTGGGAAAAATAAGCTGCAGCATAACTTTCACAAATAGTATATCCTCCCATTCATCTTTTGAATAATGGTATGCGATTACTTATTTTTGATCAGTCATTACCATTTGCCAATTCTCAAAAAATACTTCATGAACAAACAATGCCAGCTGGTAATTCTATTGCTCACTTTGATTTTATTCGGATGTGGTCCAAATGAATCATCAGGTATTGCGGAAAAAAAATCACCGGAGTTTCAAAAAGGGACCTTTGGGTATGATGCGGCATTCCTGAAAAAAAATCTAACGGGACTAATTGAACTGGCTGATTCAAACACAGGCGCAAAGGTATTATTATGCGCTTCATATCAGGGACGAGTATTGACAAGCGCCGCAAACGACAACGATTATAGTTTTGGATGGATCAATTACGATTTGATCTCTACGCAAAAAAAGAAAGCTCAGTTTAATCCGATCGGTGGTGAAGAAAGATTTTGGATCGGGCCGGAAGGGGGGCAAAATGCTTTTTATTTTAAAAAAGGGGATTCATTTAATATTGCACATTGGCAGGTGCCAGCGATCATAGATACCCTGCCATACAATGTATCAGACTCAAATGCTTCGGGAGCAACATTTACAAAAGATGGTGTAGTGACAAATTATTCCGGTAATTCTTTTCATATTAATATCATACGCTCCGTCCATATTCTTTCCAAATCGTCTGTAGAAAATCAATTGCAGGTTACTATTCCTCAAACAATAAAATTCGTCGCTTACGAAAGCATCAATGCAATTAAAAATAGCGGCGATGACTGGAAAAGAGAAACTGGGTTGCCTTCAATCTGGTTACTGAGCATGATGACACCGTCAAATGAAACGGGAGTTTATATTCCATTTGAGAAAAATAAAAACTCACGACTATATATAACAGATAATTATTTTGGGGTTGTTCCTGCAGACCGGCTTGTTATTAAAGACAGTGTTCTCTTTTTAAAATGTGATGGAAAATACAGGAGTAAGATTGGCTTATCCCCCGCGATCGCCAAGCCATTTGCAGCAAGTTTTGATTTTAAACGAAATATTCTCAGCATTCTTCATTTCGAAATCGATAAAAGGGCTGCCTATGTAAATTCCAAATGGGAAATGCAAAAAGAGCCATTTAAGGGTGATGTAATTAACTCATACAATGATGGTCCATTGGCGGATGGTTCGCAATTGGGACCCTTTTATGAAATTGAGTCTTCATCACCTGCGAAGGAATTAAGAAAAGGAGAGTCGCTTGTTCATAGACAGATGATCTGCCATTTTGAAGGAGATTATCGATCATTAAATACGATCTCGAAGAAATTATTGGGAATTGATCTTGATGAAATAAAGAGCTCGCTTCATTTATAAATAACATGACATGAAATTGTACAAGCTGAAAAGTTTTGCTTTACTGGAGCATGACTGTGAATATTTCTCGGTTAATCAAAATTGGGATGATTTAATAAACCGTGAAGACTTGCACGGTTTTTTAACGAGCGAAAAAGTGACTGCACATTTAATTTCTGCCAAGTCCGCAAAAAAATTATTAGAAGAAGAAATATTGCCCCCTATCGGATCGCAGGAAGTTTGGGCTGCCGGAGTTACCTATTTGCGTAGCCGAAACGCTAGAATGGAAGAGTCAAAAGGATCGGGAGGTGCAACTTTTTATGATCAAGTTTATGAAGCGGAAAGACCCGAATTATTTTTTAAATCCTTTGCGCATCGGGTTGCCGGACATAACCAGCAAGTTTATATTCGCAAGGATTCTTCATGGAATGT
>DATGFZ010000618.1:0-1613 GCA_035308805.1 Puia sp.
CCACTTGAACTTTGCACTCGTTGATAGCGCCTGCATGAATAAATGACTCCAGGATGGATTTATAGGCGTCCTGCAACTCAATGTATTTTCCGATCAGGCCAATATTGACCCTGCTTTTCGGGTATTTTAATTTGTCAAGAAATTGTTTCCATTTTGTCAGTTCAGGTTCGTGGTAGTCTGTAATATTTAATTTCTTTAAACAAATAACATCTAATTTTTCCCTCATCATGGCAACCGGCACTTCATAAATGGTCGGGGCATCTGCAGCTTCAATAACGGCTTCGGGTTTTACGTTACAGAACTGAGCAATTTTTCTTTTGATTTCCAGGGAAAGAGGTTGTTCCGTTCTGCAAACAATAATGTCGGGATTTACACCTTCCTGGCTTAATAGTTTTACACTATGCTGAGTTGGTTTTGTTTTTAATTCCTGCGCAGCTTTTAAATAAGGGATCAAGGTGAGGTGAACTACCACGCAATCTTCTTCTGGCATTTCCCATTGCAATTGACGAACTGCTTCAATAAACGGAAGCGATTCAATATCACCAACAGTGCCACCGATTTCCGTGATGATAATATCGTATTCCTGCGTTTGACCGAGCAGAAGCATCCTTCTTTTTATTTCATCGGTGATATGGGGAATAACCTGGACGGTCTTTCCAAGATACGCGCCTTCCCTTTCCTTATTAATCACCGTTTGGTAAATTCTTCCTGTTGTTACATTATTTGCCTGTGTGGTATATATGCTTAAAAACCTTTCGTAATGACCGAGGTCGAGATCCGTTTCGGCGCCATCCTCGGTTACATAACACTCGCCATGTTCGTATGGATTTAGCGTTCCCGGATCTACATTGATATACGGGTCAAATTTTTGTATAGTTACCCTCAATCCGCGTGCCTGCAATAATTTGGCAAGGGAGGCTGCAACGATTCCTTTTCCCAGGGAGGAAGTAACACCACCGGTAACAAAAATATATTTAGCCATAAAAAGATATTATCAGTTTTATCTTGAACCCAACAAAAAAACTCAGCCTTACATCGTTGTGTCACTCACTTCGACGTCAGTCTCTTTGCTCAACAATTTCTAGTGTAAAATTTTGCCTAAACTTTTGCTATTCCTGACCTGAGGAAAATATAATTCTAATTCCGAGAGGTCATACAAACCTACGCCAATTTTTTCTATACTTAAAATCCCTATGAAAACTTGTGGATAAAATGAAGTAATCAACAGAAATCTCTTATGCTTTTCAGGATTCTGAATTTTTATTATGCGATTTTTTGTGCATTTGATGAATCAATCAGAGACTATTTTTCTAAATTCGCATAATTCGAAAATATTGCTATTGGCTGATTGCTCCCGACAAAAGGTTTTGTATATTATCTCAAAATAAAAAGCATTTATATGAAAAATTGGTTTCTCTGTTTGATGGCAATGGTTTTATCCTTAGCTATCCAGGCACAAAAAATGAGTTGCTGTGCCGCATCCGCCACAGAATCATTCGCTCAGCTTGCTTCAGATAAAGTTTTTATCAGAAGTCATCCGCTCCCGCTGCCTTTCTTTTTCAAAAGCGACAATGGCAAATCCATAACATATAAAGCAGCAGACGGCTCGGATT
>DATGFZ010000619.1:0-6911 GCA_035308805.1 Puia sp.
GAAAACGCTGGGCTTTACATAAGCGTACGCCATCAATAATAGAAGCATGATTTAATTCGTCAGAAATAATTGCATCCTGGTCGTTGAATAATGGTTCGAATACTCCACCGTTTGCGTCAAATGCAGCAGCATACAAAATGGTGTCTTCTGTTCCCAGGAATTCGGCGAGCTTTTTTTCCAGCTCCTTATGAATATCCTGGGTGCCGCAAATAAAGCGTACGCTGCTTAATCCGTAGCCGCGCGAGTCAATGGTTTTGTGAGCCGCTTCTATGACTTTTGGATGTGATGATAAACCGAGATAATTATTTGCGCAAAAATTCAACACTTTTTTCCCGTTTACGATTATTTCTGCTCCTTGTTCGCTGGCGATTATCCGTTCGGATTTAAAAAGTCCAGCGGACCTTATTTCTTCCATTTCATCTGCGATGCGGCTGACGAATTTGTTATTCATAAAAATTTTTTGGTATGCAAATATAAGCAGGCAAAAATTTGCAACATTTTTTTGGGGATTGCGTCTGTTGATATGACTATGGGAAGAGATGGTCGAAATGACAAATCAAAATTGGAATTTGTGGCAGTTGTTGTAGGTCCGGCTTTAACGCATAAACTCCAGCTGAGGGTTTTCGCTTTTTCGCAGAAAATGGCCCAATAAACCGGCATGCTGTGCATTTGCCTGGTCTGCGGAGAAGAGGTGACATTGGGCGTCTTCTACCCCGCAGCGAAATGGCATTGAGGATGAGCCGGTTGCGATGCAGAAAGGCACCAGCATGATATTGCCGGGCGCAATAAAAATGAAAAATAAGAAGATAAGCAATAATCAGCCCTTTAAATTTTTCTTTAAAATCCCTGTAACATATTTTTTATACCTTCGTCGAAGAATTATAATAACTTTCATGAAAACCTCTGTCTATACGAAAATTTTTGTGCTCGCTCTCGTGATTTTCAGCGCATTGGCGCTGGTTTCTTATTCACGATCCAAGACTACAGTCAGGGAAGATTGTTCCAATTCAGGCAAATGCAACACAAAAAAAATACAAAGCGAGTTGATGATTTGGGAAACTTTCTCAAAAAACCTGCTTTCCGTTCCCGATGGCAGCGATGATGAATAATACTTTTCAATTTATTTCAGTGTAACATTTCTTTTGCGCCAAGCGTAGTACTGTAAAATCGACTCCATTTTGACAGGCAATAAAACTGTTTATGACAGACAAGGAATATAACGAATGCGTAACCAATTATGCGGATAATGTGTACAGGTTTATTTTTAAAAACCTGCGCCATGAAGACGATGCTAAGGATGTGGTGCAAACATCCTTCGAAAAATTGTGGATGAACAGGGCGGGAATTCAGTCGGACAAAAGTAAATCGTATCTTTTTACAGTGGCGTACCACCAGATGATCGACCACATCAGGAAATCAAAAAGAATTCATCTGAAAGAAGGTTTTGCCGAAGAAATCAGAATGCTTGATAAACCAATGAACAACATCAAAAAAATTTTAGAAAATGCCTTGTTGAAATTGAGTGATATGCAGCGCTCGCTGGTTTTGCTGAAAGATTATGAAGGATATTCATATGAAGAAATCGGGCAAATTACAGGGTTAAATGAAAGCCAGGTGAAAGTGTACCTGCATCGTGCAAGACTGCAGTTGAAAAATTATTTAGTTAAGCCGGAAAATGTTCTATAATGATCAACCGCAATAATTACGAAGAATATTTTATACTGTATATGGATAATGAATTATCCGACGCGCAAAGAATGGCCGTGGAGGAATTTATTAAAATGAACCCCGACCTGCGCGGAGAATTGATCACGCTGCAACAACTCAAACTAAAACCTGAGCAGAACATTTTTTTTGGTAATAAGGATATGTTGCTCAGAAAGTCTGACGGGAATGCGATTATCAACAGTAATAATTACGAAGAATATTTTTTGTTATATGCCGATAGTGAATTGAATGCAGATGAGAAAAAGATGGTAGAAGAATTTGTGGGCAGCAACGCGGCATTAAGACAGGAATTTGAATTGCTGCTGATAACGCAGGTCGGACCGGATAATAATATTGTATTTCCGGACAAAGAAATATTATATAGAAAATCGGAAAGAAGGAAAGTATTTCTGTCTTGGAGTCGCATTGCGGCTGCTGCGGCAGTTTTATTATTGGTTGGGTTATTTGTATTTAATAACACTTGGAAAACTCCAGTTCGACCAATTGCCCATGTCCACAACAATAAGAAAACAGATATACCCAATATTGCCCAACATAAAAAAGAAATTAAAAAAATTGAACCAACTGTAACTTCCCGATCATTTGATTCGTTGAACAGAACAGATAAAACGATTAGAAAATTGGCAGTTAATAACCAGATAAAAAAAATGAGTGGCGGAAAAATTAAGAATATTTCGGCAAAACAAGATCAACAACAATCAAAATCAGATGTCGCCCTGCAAAAGGTTGATTCTTCCCAACAAATTATCGTTGCTGCTAAAATCGGCAATTCAGTTCAAAAAATGAATGAAGGAAAAAAGAGAGAGATCACAGCGCCATCCCTGATTTCAAATACAGGCGATATTGCTGCATTCACATCAGCAAATAATGGTGGGGATGTTGGAGACAATACCGGAGATGATAAAGGAGATTCTTTTAGCGATAACACTTCAACTAAGAAAAGTAAATTCCGCGGTTTTTTCAGAAAAGTGTCGCGAGCTTTTAATAAAACCGCTCATGTTGACAACGAAAATAACGATGCAATTTTGATCGGCAGCTTCAGGATCGCATTAAAATAATCAAACAAATAATTTAAAAAAATAATTATGAAGAGCAGGTTTTTACTTGTGGCCGCGCTATGTTTTTCTCTTGGCGCTTATGCCCAAACAGACACGACGGGAAAAAGCAATCCGGCAAATTCTGTTGATACCATTCATGTTGGTGATATGATCATTCTAAAAAAAGGCGTTGAAGGGGATGATTATCATAATGTGCATTTCAGCCATCGTCATTATTATAAACCATCTAATGTTAGCACCAATTGGGTAATTATAGACCTTGGTTTTGCGAATTACAATGATAAAACCAATTATCTGTCCGCAGGTGCGCAGCGGTTTGCTCCCGGAGGCACGAGTGATTGGTTTAATCTCCGCAATGGGAAATCTGTTGACGTGAACATCTGGCTTTTTATGCAGCGTTTCAATCTTATAAAAAATGTTGTCAATTTAAAATACGGATTGGGAATTGAGTTAAATAATTACCGGTACACGGCTCCGATTCTTTTTTCTGAAAACCCGTCAACAGCAGTTAGTTACGATACCTCGCGTCAGTATAAAAAGAACAAACTCGCGGCAGATTATGTTACCGTCCCGTTCATGCTTAACTTTAATTTTACACCGCATCGCCGGGAAGGTTTTGGATTGAGTATTGGCGCAAGTGCGGGATATCTTTACTCTTCCCGCCAAAAAACGATCACCAGCGAGGACGGCAAGCAAAAACAACACAATGATTTTGATCTGGATCCGTGGAAAATTTCATGGATCGGCGAATTGCAATTAGGCCCTGTAAAATTTTATGGCTCGTACGCAACAAAAAGTATGTTTAAAAAGGGGTTAGACCAAGTGCCTTATAACGTAGGCATACGATTGAGTAACTGGTAAAATTTCCTGATGTTTTTTCAAAATAATTTAACAAGCTGCAGATTTCTTTCTGCGGCTTTTTTTATTGTGAAAAAAATAGTTAAAAAGGATTAAACGGGGAATAATTTTTGCAATCTTAGCGTTTAAATATTCCGGACAAACTATGGTCACAATGCTTTCGAAAAAAATACTTTTTATAAGTCTTTCGGCATTAATTCTTTTTTCATTTCGGGATGCCAACAAGCGGTTCGCTCATCTAAATTCATTTCACAAAAACCTGGATGGTGAAGTATATATTATTATTAGCAAATCGGATTATGAGTTAAAGGTTTATGACAAAGAAGGATGGTATGCCACTTATCCTGTGGTTTTCGGCAGTAAATCCTTGGAAGATAAAATGATTGAAGGCGACAGAAAAACGCCAGAAGGAACCTTTCATATTGTTACCAAGCGTATTGATTCGAAATGGGATAGGATGATGTTGATCGATTATCCCACGAAAGCCGATTATCAAAAGTTCAACGAGCGAAAAGCACAGGGGTTAATTCCACGCGGAGCAAGGATTGGTGGTGGTATTGGCATTCATGGCACGTGGAATCATGATGAAATTGCAGTTGATCTTTATCAGAACTGGACAAACGGCTGCATTTCGTTAAAGCGTGAAGATGTAGAAGAGCTGTATGATTTAATTCCGGTCGGGACAAAAGTGATCATTCAAAAATAGATTGTTCATTCTTAGCCTCGGATTCGCAGATTTGATTTGGTTTACCTAAAGGGTAAGCCATCAGTTATTTATTCTCGATTGCCTACCCTCCATTCTTATACTTTCCCATTCTTGATGTCCTCCACAATTGCCGGATCGAGCAAGGTTGTTGTATCGCCAAGATTTTGTGTTTCTCCTTCTGCTATCTTTCTTAATATCCTCCGCATTATTTTTCCGCTACGTGTTTTTGGCAGACCCGAAACGAATTGAATTTTATCGGGTTTTGCAATTGGCCCGATTACGCGCGAAACGGTTAGTGTAATGTCTTTTTTTGTAACCTCCGCATTGGACCGATCCCCATTGAAAATTACATAAGCATAAATTCCCTGTCCTTTAATATCGTGAGGATACCCAACCACTGCGCTTTCAACAACTCCCGTGTGCATGTTAATTGCATTCTCCACTTCTGCAGTACCGATGCGGTGACCACTAACATTGAGCACATCATCAACGCGCCCGGTTATTCTGTAATTACCTTTTTCATCGCGCAAAGCACCATCACCGGTGAAATATAAATTTTTATACGCAGCAAAATAATTTTGCCTGCATCTTTCATGATCGCCATAGGTTGTTCTTATAATTGCCGGCCAGGGAAATTTAATACAAAGATTTCCGCCAACCATATTACCCGGAATTTCTACGCCATGCTCATCTACCAGAATTGGTTGGATGCCAGGCAATGGCAAAGTGGCGTGCGAGGGCTTATGCGGAGTAACATTTGCAAGATTAGAAATCAATATTCCTCCCGTTTCTGTTTGCCACCATGTATCGACAACCGGACTTTTTCCTTTCCCGATATTTTCGTGATACCAATGCCATGCCTCTTCATTGATTGGTTCGCCAACCGTCCCCAGTACTTTTAATGAGCCAAGATCTTTCCCGTTCACATAATCCAAACCAAAACCCATCAGGCTGCGGATGGCTGTGGGTGCGGTGTAAAGAATGTTCACTTTAAATTTATCCACCAAATCCCAAAGTCTTCCTGCGTCCGGCCAAGTTGGGATTCCTTCGAACATCAATGTGGTCGCACCTGCACCCAACGGGCCGTAAACAATATAACTGTGCCCCGTTATCCACCCTATATCTGCAGTGCAGAAATAAATATCGCCAGGTTGATATTGAAAAACATTAACGAATGAATAAGTTGTGTAAATCATATAGCCGGCACAGGTGTGCACAACACCTTTTGGTTTCCCTGTCGACCCCGAAGTGTACAGAATAAAAAGCATGTCTTCGGCATCCATAATTTCTGCCGGACAATCAGGGTTTCCCTGTGCTTCCACTTTCTTAATTTCCTCTTCCCACCAGCAGTCTCGGTCTTTCAGCATACTTACGGGAATACGCACCCGGGACAAGACAATCACTTTTTTTACACAAGGGCATTGCGTCAATGCATCATCAATCACGGATTTCAGCGGAATTTCTTTATTGCCTCGATAAGCGCCATCTGCAGTGAGAACCATATTGCATTGAGCATCCTGGATTCTATCTGAAATACTTTGCGCGCTAAAACCGCCAAATACCACAGAATGAATGGCGCCGATCCTTGCACAGGCCAGTACGGCAACAGCAAGTTCAGGAACCATTGGCATATAAATACAAATGCGGTCACCTTTTTTTGCACCGTTATTTTTCAAAACGTTTGCGAACTGGCAAACTTTAAAATGCAATTCTTTATAAGTAATAACCAGTGAAGGTTCATCGGGATTATTCGGTTCCCAAATAATCGCGGGGTCATCTGCTTTAGCTGGAAGATGCCTGTCCAGGCAATTTTCGGTGATGTTCAATTTTGCGCCTTCAAACCATTTTATTTTCGGTTCTGTAAAATTCCATTCGAGTACTTTATCCCACTGGCGATGCCATTGAAAATTTGCAGCAATTTCCCCCCAGAATTTTTCCGGATCTTCTATGCTTTTTTTATACGCAGCCTCGTATTCTTCAAATGATTTAATTTGATATGGATAACTCATATGGCAAACAAAATTTTGAGACAGTAAATTTACAGGTTAATCAAACATAAATTATCATTATTGTCCGGCTAAAAAATATTAAGAAATCTTCAAACTCAAGCCAGATGTAAGTTTGAAGAGGTTTTGTGCTATATCATAATCCGCGGTAGTGCGGGTATCTTTTCATGGGGAAAAATCAATGGCCATACCGTACGCATTTCTCCATGCTTTACAGGTGTCTTTTATAAAATAAAATAACTCCGCATAACTCATCAAGTGCAATCTGATGACAGTGATCATATTTGAAAACGATTTCTTCGTCGCTGCTTTTTTTCCGATCACCACCATCAATAGCTGCGCTATCGTCCCACAATAGACCTGCATTTTTATTGCGTTAGGGCTTTCTCCTCAAAAATAACGCTCTGTCTACTAATACTTTGGTTACATGAAAACCCGCACTGTCCCTCATTCGCGTAACAAACCAAATCCTTTGGGCTGTCCATTTGCTAAACTGCTCATAAGCTTTATAGCCTTTGTCAAAGACCAACCAACTATTTGCCGCCAATTTCAGAT
>DATGFZ010000620.1:0-1975 GCA_035308805.1 Puia sp.
ATTGCTGAGATCGCTCACGTCATAAATTTCCAACTGATCGTAGGTTGTGTGGCATTTGGTCGATGCGGACAAAGTAACATAAGCATATTTTCCATCGCTGATAACGGGATCGCCCATGCACCAGTGCGCCGTCCAGTCCAGGTATTGAGGACTGGTTGGGTTTGATATATCATACACACCCATACCCGTTAAGGCTCCCACAAAAAGCGTGTTTTGAAACGGATAAATAGTCTGTGCATTTTCGATGGTATACATGTCGCTTTTGAATATTGGATTTGCAGGTTCCGAAACATCAACGATGTTGAGGAAATAACTTCCCAAAGCGTACAGATAATTGTCGACGACGACAAATCGTGCTTCAGACCCTGCGGCACCGGGAGTTGCAGTGGCGGCAGCTGAAACATTCGCCGGTGCTGCATAATAGGCTACACCGCCCGCGGTTGGATGAATGTTGCAATTGGGACAGTTTTGCCAGATTTGATATTGCGCGTTGCTCACGACCGTATCTTTGATTACCCAGCCTGTTGTTACGAAAAGGGAATCCGGATTTGTTGAATAATTGTCGATACCCAATCTCGCAGGATCAATATTGGTTAACGTTTTTGTGATAACTATTTTATTCGGGTTGCTGATATCGATAGCGAGAAGATCACAATACATATCTGCATATAAGATATTTCCCTGCATAGCCATGTCCCTGTTTCCGGGAATATTCAGAAAAGCAATATTTTTTGGTTGCGACGGATTGGCATTATCAATGACATGGATGCCTTTGTCCATCTCGTTAATCAGGATCAGGTTGTCTTTAGCGTAAATCTTTCCCGTGTTTTGCAAGGAAACCGGTGGAAGACTGGCAATCTGCTTCCGTAACACACTTAATGATTGATACACGGGAACCGCTACAGTATATTTGTGTTTGAAAGAATCCCTGACGCAACCGGGAAAGGAAATTAGGATGGCAAATAAAATGACAAGAAGGCTATTGTTTGAAAAAAAGTGTTTCATACAATGAATTTTCGAAGTTGACATTAAACATCCAACCAGCGTTGCACAACCGATTTATTTTTTTTTCAGAAAGCGAATGTTTTATTTATACAATTTAATTTTGTTTGCAAAATACCCTTCCGGGGTTAATATGTTTGAAGATAGATTCGCAAGCAGCGTAAGATTATGTTCTGTGAGTGTGATGAGGGTATAGGTTAAATTGGTTTTGACCGGAGTAAGAATTCCGAGTGAGTCCCGTTCAAAACGATAATCATAAATATCCAAAAACTTGATCTCGTTGCTTGGCAATAATTCAAATGTACAGGTATCGGTATGCAAACTTTCTTTCCGGTAAAGATTTACGCCCTGACTGAAATAATAATAATCGGAAGCACTTCCCATATAGACCGAGTCGTCTGCATTAAAAAACGGTGGCGCTTCAACTACATACAAAGAATCACTGATAAGATGCCATTTTCCATAAATTGACGCAGTGGGGGAAATGGTGTCCTGATTATTGATAGATGTATCCACTCCATTGAAATGAAGCAAAGACCGCGGAGTTTGTTCTTTGGTACATGAAGTACCCAGAATAATAAAATATGCCAACCAATAAGCAGATATATTGCCTTTCATATGCTCTAAATTATTTTTTCCACGGTTCGATCGAAAATTTCAACCCGCCATAAAAAACATGTTGACTATTTTTCGTGTATCCGTGCAACATATTCGTTGTTCCGTATTGAATTTCCGGGCCAATCTCCAGTAAGCTTTTTTTGTGATAAAATCCTATTGTCAATCCTGTTGACAAATTAACCTGTGTTTTATTAAAAAGGGAGTTGTCCTTATAATACGTTTGGGATGATGGATCAAATTGCAATGCATTTGTATTGATCAGGTATGAAAAGGACAAACCTGCCTGCCATGCTAAAAACAATTTGTCACTTTTTTTTAATTGAAAAGTCATCCAAACAGGCAGTTCTAAAAAATG
>DATGFZ010000621.1:0-18651 GCA_035308805.1 Puia sp.
AAGAACGGACAATTGTCAGGCGGCCGGATTCAGTACATTCGTCTTTTCACCTTAATCGGTGTATTTATTTTATTGATCGCCTGCATCAATTTCATGAATCTTACGACCGCGCGTTCCATCAAACGGGCAAAGGAAATTGGCATCAGAAAAGTAGTGGGCGCAGTTCGTTTGTCACTGATCCGGCAATTTATCGGAGAGGCAATGCTGGTTGCCTGGATAGCCACTCTTATCTCTCTTTGTCTTGTCAGCCTTATTCTTCCTGCATTTAATATGCTTACAGGAAAAAATATACATATCCCTTTTCATGATCCTGTTTTTTGGTTTAGCATTGCCGGGCTGCTTGCAATAACAGGAATCATTTCAGGAAGTTATCCGGCGTTCTATTTATCCTCATTTAAACCGGTTCGTGTACTAAAAACCTCGTTGAGGTTTTCAGGATCTTTTTTATGGTTTCGCAAGGGACTCGTTATATTTCAATTTGTACTTTCCATCGTGTTAATAATCGGAACGATCGTTGTGAGCAGGCAGGTGAGTTATGTACAAAATACCAATCTGGGTTACGACAGGGAAAATCTTATTTATATCCCGGTTGAAGGCGACCTCGGTAGCAAATTCGGGGTTTTTAAAAACGCTGTACGCCAGATGCCGGGAATTAATGGAGTTACCAGGATGTCCGACGCGCCCACGCAAATAGAGAATGGAACCGGTGGAGTCGACTGGGAGGGTAAAAATCCCGACGCAGATATCTCCTTTTCTTACGCCGGAGTTGGCTATGATTTTACAAAAACAATGCATTTGAAGATAAAAGAAGGCCGTGATTTTTCTTCGGATTTTGCCAGTGACTCCGTTGGCTATATGGTCAATGAATCCGCCCTGAAATTAATTGGATATAAGGACCCGGTTGGAAAACCGCTTACATTTTGGGGAAAGAAGGGAACCATCGTCGGCGTGTTGAAAGATTTTCATTTTACTTCTTTACACGATCCAATCAATCCGTTGATTCTTACCCTTGGAGAAAATATCAATTTTGGATCTGTGCTGATAAGAGCACAACCAGGCAAAATAAAAGAAGCACTGACAAGTCTTGAATCAGTTTGTAAAAGCCTGAATCCTAAATTCCCTTTTACGTTTAAATTTTCCGATGAAGAATATCAAAAACTGTATGTCAGTGAACAGGTGGTAAAACAACTCGCTGATTATTTTGCGGGTCTGGCGATCTTCATCAGCTGTCTTGGTTTATTGGGACTGGTTATGTTTACGGCCGAGCAGCGCACCAAAGAATTTGGAATTAGAAAAGCATTGGGGGCAAGTTCGTTTAATTTATTCAACCTGCTTTCAAAAGAATACCTCGGACTTGTCACCATTGCATTGCTTATCGCCTCACCGATCGCCTGGCTGGTGATGAATAACTGGTTGCAGGACTATGCCTACCGGGTCGATATATCCTGGTGGATATTTATGGTTGCAGGTGCTGCTACGATATTAATTGCGCTGGTAACGGTGAGTTTTCAATCCATAAAAGCGGCAACTGCAAATCCGGTAAAGAGTTTGAGAACAGAATAATTGTCAGGAGTTCCGGTTGGTATTCCCCATAAGCGTTTATGAACTTACCCCCGTGTTTTAAAATGGTTGTTGATGGTTGCATCAGAAAGGGCACGCTACTCCATATTTCTTAAAGCCCCAATACCTGTTTTAATTTTGCATACCCCGTTTTGCTGACGGCAACCTGTGCGCCCGATTTTAATATGGCCACATGACTATCTTTTTCATAAGGTTCAATGCGGGTGATCAGTTGCACATTGATGATATAGGAACGATGGGTGCGCACGAAATGCTGCCCATCCAGGGTTTTTTCAAAATAATTCATCGTTTTATTTTTCAGGAATGACCCTTCTTTTGTAAAAATTTTTACGTAGTCATCCGCCCCTTCCAAATAGAAGATCTCATCAACAGGAATAATTTTTATCTTTCCGGCAAGTTTAACCACGATTCGATTGCTTTGAGCAGGCGACTGTGAAACCGATTCCAATAGAGATTGCGTATTTGTTTTAGCAACTGTCGCATGGCCGGATTCATTCCATTTCACCATCGCCTTATCAAACCTTTCCTTGCTGAATGGTTTTAGTAAATAATCCACCGCGTGACTTTCAAAAGCTTTGATCGCATACTCATCAAACGCCGTTGTAAAAATTACTGCAGGCGGTTGCTCTACCAGTTCAAGCATTTCAAATCCGTTGATCTTTGGCATTTGTATATCCAGAAAAATCAAGTCCGGCTGATGCTGCTGAATTGCTTTCAACCCTTCGAACCCGTCATTACATTCCTGTGCAATTTCAATTTGGGGGTACGTTTGCAAATATTCCTTCACGATCATTCTGGCCAGCGGCTCGTCGTCAATTATCAGTGATTTCATATTACTTGTGGTATTTTCACTATGGTAGTAAATAAATTATCTTCAATTTTTGTTTGCAGCAGGTCATTTCTCGCAAACAACAATAACAGCCTGCGTTTGACAGAATTTAAACCAAAGCCCGTGCCCTGTTTAGGATGCGATGTTTCCGGATCAAACGGGTTTTCCACAATAACTTCAAGGTGATCTTCTTTTATTCCGGCGATGATGCGAATCGTGATATCACCGATCGTATCATACAATCCGAATTTAATCGCGTTCTCAACAATTGGTTGAAGAAGCATTGGCGGAAGTTTCATTGTTTGCGCCGCTTCTTCACAAATTATGTCATCAGACAATCGATGCCCGAATCGAACTTTTTCAATGTCGAGATATAATTTCAGGTATTGTAACTCTTCCGAAAAATTCACCCATTGCTGATCTTCCTTTCTTATCGTACCCCGTAAAAAATCTGAAAGCTGCTGAATCATTTTTCTTGCTTCTTCAGGTTTTATGGCAATCAATGCGTTGATGGAATTTAAACTGTTGAATAAAAAATGCGGTTGCAATTGTTGCCGCAATTTAAAAAGCTCTGCTTCTTTTGATAATCGCTCGGCATCGTTTTTTCTTTCTTCATTGCCTTTTTGTTCTTTCTGGGAATACCATAACAGGCTCATGGTTGTTACCATTTCCATCATCAGCAATGCGACCCCAAAACGTATAATGAGCGAACGCGACAAAATGGAAATATATGCCGCATCATCTTTAAAAAAAGTTCCCAATAAAATCCTGATCAAGAGCAACCACATTAAACTTAATGCAAGGCTTATCGCAAGGACATACCAATATTTTTCTTTCCCCGGCAAATAGTAGCGCATATTGCTTCCGATGAGCAAACATCCTCCGGCCAGTAAACAATTGCTTACCGTGCTGTCAACAAAGGCCTGGATCGTTGTTAGCCCGTAATTCGCCAGCACACTGTACTGCAAGGCAGCCCACGCCAGCCACCAACAGGCAAATGCAATTTTAAATTTTTTGTTGAATTCTCCCGAATGGTTCAATGCCGATTAATTTAGTTGGAATGCTTCAAAAGTACTGTTCTCCAATAAATGCGCCGCCTTCAGATGCGCAATGCGGATATAAATGTCCGCGTCATCTTCTTCCCGGATTTTCGAATACATTTCAGCGCCGTCGATCAATTCATCAAGCTTGTGTAATTCTGCCACGTCAATAAATTTCCAATGCACCGGTTTATCGCTTGCATTTAAAAAATTATCTTCTTCCTGTTCGCCAAGCCTTCTTGCCTTTTGAAATGCATGTAACACGTCTTCCGCTTTTATCAAACGCAATTGTTCATCGAATTGCGCAGTGTGATTTCCATCTCCGCATATGATCCTGTAAATAATTTTTGCCAAATACCATTGCATAAAAATATTTTTTAGTCTGATGATATGAAGGTTCTGATTCCAGGTTACCGGTGTTCGCTTTCGGCAGGCTGCAGGTGAGATAATCCATTTTTTGGTTTGTATCATTCACCCGCTGCATCCTGACGTTTCACATCTTCGTTGCGTAACTCGTTATTTCGATTCCGCCAAAAATGGAAGTCCCATCCAGTATTAAAATTTTATTTGCATCGGGTATGGTTATTTGCATCACTCTTTTGTCTTCCACGGCGGCAAAAATCGAAGTGACATGGGTTTTTACATTCCAGTTACCGGGAACAACTAATTTGGTCCCGCCAAAAAGTTGGGTGATATCCAGTCTTACCGGACTCTGAATATCGGCCTGGCTCAAATCAATTTCTGCGCCGCCCATAAAGCAGGTTAAATCACCTCCTTTGAAGTTTTTTGAAAGAACTATTCTTTTTACGCTTCCAAAAATCGAAGTGCTGTCTATAAATTCACCGCTATCGGTATTGATATTCGCTTCATGTTCCATGTTGTGCCAGCTATCTTTCCATTTGCTTCTCCATTCCTGTCTTTGACGGACCCACTGGTCATTGCGTCTTCTGAAAATAAAAAACAACCCGAGAAAAATAAGCAGCACCGGATATATATAATGGTGCAAATGAAGATCCGGCATTTGTTTGTCAACCAGCGAAAAGGAGCCAGCGGCTATAAACAGCAACCATGCAATATTTCTAAACTGATTTTGAAAACCAATGATAATACCGATGCATATAAGCAATGTCGGCCAGGTAAAAATCCAGTCAGGAATATCTGCATGCATTTCACGAGCCAGCAATAAAATTCCGGCACCTACGATAAACAATCCCGGCCAGAATTTGCGGTGCGGCCGAGCGGGGTAATCTTTGTCTTTGTCATCCATATAAATTGCTTGCTTTTATTAAAATTTGACAAAATAAAACTATTGCTAAAAAACTCCTGTAAAAATAGTGTTTAGGTAACTCCGAACATTGCAGCGGCGAAAGGAAGTCTTTTGTCGGTGAACATGTCAGCGGCCCAGGAAGCCGTGGGTGAGGGGCGCGGGTTGATCATAAACGGCAGCCTGTTTGCCGCCGGGCATGGCAGGAACAAAAAACCTCATTGGTTTTTTAGAAATTTATAGACAGATCCGTCTACCTGCAACAGATAAAGACCCGGGGACAAATTCGAGACATTCAGGGAAATATTTTCAGTCGAATAATCTGGAGAGAATAATTTTACCGTCCGCCCTTGGACGTCATTAATGATGATCAAATGAACGGGGTTTTTGGAGTGGACCTGCAGGTACGAAGAAGCTGGATTGGGGAAAATAGAAACCTCAATTTCATTTTGCTGACTGACCGATTGAATGAAAGAATATTCCCCGGCTCCGTTTTTATTTTGCAATAACAACCGATAAAAATTTATTCCGTTCAGCGGATTCTCATCTGTATAGGCATAAGAGGTCTTTTGAGTCGCTGCGGGTAATTCGGCGATGTTTTGCCAGTTGCTTTGGTCATTTGATCGCTGAATGATAAAATCCGAAAAAACGATTTGCGGTTGCAGGGTCCATGAAATTAGATCGCTGTTCCCTTTTTTTGAAACGATGAAATCCTGCAGAGATAAAGATAATATACCAGGATCAAGATAACTAACGGTGACGTTAATGTAATCAATGTTTGCACCCAAAGCAACGCCCACCAATGCGGATAAATTGGCAGAGATCCCAACTCCAAAATCTGCGGCGTTTATATCTGCCGGCAACCAGTTTAAAATTCCCCAGGTATCCGAGGAACTGCCATACGTTGCGGTGGAATTTGTTTCTGTCCATGGCGTTGCGCTCTTGTGTTCGCTCCCGGAGATGGCTCCATTCTTGATGATCATTACGGAGTTATCTGATACCGATCCCAGGGTTATTCCCAGGGCACCGATGATTCCCGAAGCCAGATGCTCTACACTGACCTGTATGCCGCAAATGCTGGCGGTGGCGGGAATATTAAATCCGAAATTTTCGGCCGTAAGATATTTGGTGTTGGTTGAAGACAAGGCACTCAGGAATATATTTACCGAAGCATATTGATTGTTTGAGGTTTTTGCGTTTGCTGTATTGCTCCATGTAAGTGTTCCTGTTGTTGCATCATTTCCAAAACTGTTCCCATCTGAGGGTCCTGCAACAGTACATTGACAGAAAATAATTAAGGGAACATGCGCTGCAATCACGAAAAGCATTATCTGGATGTAGTTTCGCATAGGGGATTTGGAAAAAATTCAGTGGTAACTCGTAGTTGACTCCACGATAGAAACTCATACTGCATGCAGTTTATTTGCATTTACGGGTTAACTGGCAAGCATCTAAATAAAACCATGTAGGGAGTGCAAATAAAAAAGCGGAGGGATAAATACATTCTCTGAGGAAGAGATAAAGAAAAACCCTTAATGACAAATTGGTCATTCAAAGCAATGAAAATTTATCGCCATCAAATAAACCTTTGTCACTAAGCTTAAGATGCGGAATGACAAGAAGGGCCATGAATGATAACGTCATGAAAGGGGCAGATAACGTAGAACCAAGATTTTTTGCCATGGCGTCAATTGCTGTGTACGCTCTCGCAATTTCATACCCGTTCTCATTGCTCATTAACCCCCCAACAGGCAGAGAAAGAATTGATTCCCTGTGATCATCCACACAACTAATGCCTCCTTTTTTTTCGATAATGAGATCAACAGCCCTGCACAGACTTTTATCATCAACACCGATGGCAACGATATTGTGGCTATCGTGTGCAACGGAAGACGCAATGGCTCCGCGCTTTAATCCGAAATTTTTTATGTATGCTTTGGCCATTGGTGCATCGGCGTATCTATTGACGACAACTATTTTTAAAACGTCTGCTTCCCGATCACCTTCAATCTTTCCGTTTTTGGTTTTTATTGTGGCAACAGCTTTATTGGTGATGAGCTGTCCATCCAGAGCCTCGATAATGTGCACCGTTGTTTCAGCAGCTTTTGTTGTGCATTCAAAATTGTCAACCTGCTTTTTGTGGCAGTGGAAATTGTTTACGCCCAGCGCGCTTTCATCCGCCTTGACATCCATCAAAGATTTTCCATTCTCTGCAACAAGCTGCCCGTCGATATAAGTTTGTAAGACTTCAAAATTTTTCAAATCTCTTGCGACAATAAAATCCGCAGCATCATTTTCCCTTAATAACCCCACATTTAATTGGTAATGCAAAACAGGATTTATACAGGCCGCAGTCAATATCTTGAAAAGATCAATTCCTTTAGCTACCGCCCGCTGGCAAAGCTGATTAATGTGTCCGCTAACGAGGCTGTCGGGATGCTTATCATCACTGCAAAACATGATGCGGTCAGGATAATCATGGAGTAAATCGATCAACGCATCAAAATTCTTGGCAGCACTTCCTTCACGTATCAGGATATTCATTCCGTATTTAAGTTTTTCCAATGCTTCTTCTTTTGCAAAACATTCGTGGTCCGTGCTGATCCCTGCTTCAATGTATTTTTTTGCCGCCTCACCACGCAAACCAGGCGCATGGCCGTCGACAGGCTTTTTCAAATCAAGTGCGGAATGAATTTTCTTCATCACTTCCACGTCGCTGGACAATACGCCGGGAAAATTCATCATTTCGCTTAAATATTTTATTTCATCTTTTTCCAGTAAGGCTTTTACATCATCGGCACCAAGGGCAGCCCCCGCGGTTTCAAATGTGGTTGCAGGAACACAACTCGGGGCGCCGAAATTGAATTTGAATGGGACTGTTTTCCCGTTTTCGATCATAAATTCAACACCTTTCATCCCGCATACATTGGCAATTTCGTGCGGGTCACTGACGGTCGCAACGGTTCCGTGAACCACGGCGAGACGCGCAAATTCAGATGGTATAAGCATTGAACTTTCAATGTGAACGTGTGCGTCTATAAAGCCCGGCAGGATAAATGCAAGGGGTGCTGAAGGGAAAGCAACAAGCGGGGCAATAGAAGTAATCTTCCCGTTTTCGAATCTGATTTCTGCGGGATGGATCTTTTTCTGAAAAACATCTACAAGGTTTCCCCTTACCGATCCATTCATTTTTTTTGTTTTATTCTTGAAAATTATGGCATTTTTTTCTCTCGGGCAGCATGGATTTGATTTATCATCCCGGTGATTTTTATGGGGGTGAATGCATTTCATTTTTACCTGTATTTACCATTACTCCCGAAGCGCTTGGGAAAGCATTGTGGCCTTTAGGTTTTGGTTCCTGCAGCGCAAAAGTCGTTCAGAACCATCGATACGCTAAAACGCCGCAACGATCCTCAATCCCGAGCAAATACCGGGCACCAAATAAATATTTTATGAAAGGAACAGAATCCTATCTTTGATCAAACTAAATACAAAAAAGCTACAATCATGAAAGCGATAAAATTTGCATTGCTCTTATTTGTCACACTGGGCAGTATCTCAGTTACGCAAGCTCAAACTGCCGACGATATAATCAATAAACACATAGATGCCATTGGGGGAAAAGATGTATTGTCGAAAATAAACACGATTTACGTTGAAGGGGCAATAACTGCTATGGGCTCCGATTACACCACTAAAATAAATATGGTTAACGGCAAAGCGCTGAAAAGCGAAACCGATGTAAACGGATCAATGATTATTCAATGCATCACCGATACCGGAGGATGGAGTGTTAACCCCCTGATGGGGCAAAGCGATCCGACACTCATGACGCCAGAAGAAGCAAAAATGGCAAAATCATCACTTGACATCCGCGGCCAGTTGTATAATTACAGGGATAAGGGTTTTACCGCAACGCTGGTGGGCCGCGATAGTGTAATGGGGGTGAGCGATTACAAATTAAAACTAGCTGACAAATCCGGAGCAGAATATACCTATTACATTGACCCGGTTACTTATTATATTTCAAAATTAGATGTGAAAGCATCTGTGGGCGGAAAGGATATCAGCAACTCGAGTTCTTATTCTAATTATAAGAAAACCGATTTCGGTTATGTGATGGCTAACACAACCGCCACCACCAATATGGGCTATGACATTGTTATTAATTATAGCAAAATCGAAATAAATAAAGATATTGATCCGAAGATTTTTGCCATGCCCAAATAAGTTGAGCAGGAAATCATTAAGGTAAATGATCGGGGCGCCGCTAAATAGTCAGCCTGTCCAAATGAACCATCAACCATCTACAGGCCCGGTCTTCGCTCCTGCGTGCGTTGAACAGATTGTTCATGCCGCCATTCATCGACTTTTTTTGGATCGCCGCTCAATAAAACGTCGGGAACCTTCCATCCGCGGAAATCAGCCGGGCGTGTGTATATCGGGGGTGCCAAAAGATCATCCTGGAAAGAGTCGAAAAGCGCGGAAGTCTCATCATTCAATACCCCGGGAATTAACCTGCCGATTGCATCAGCGACAATGGCTGCGGGAAGTTCGCCCCCGCTTAGTACATAATCCCCCACTGAAATCTCTGTTGTGATAAAATTATCGCGTATGCGTTGATCAATGCCCTTGTAATGCCCGCAGATGATTAAAATATTTTCCTTTAAGGAAAGATGGTTGGCCATCTTCTGGGTAAACTTCTCCCCGTCAGGAGTCATAAAAATAATTTCGTCGAATTTCCTTTCTTTGGAAAGAGATTCAATGGCATTGGCCAAGGGTTCGCACATCATGACCATTCCTGCCCCGCCACCATATTGGTAATCGTCGACCTGACCATATTCGTTCACTGCCCAGTTGCGGAGATTATACACGTTTATTTCGAGTAATTTTTTTTCTTTCGCCCTTTTTAAGATTGAATGAGCAAAAGGACTTTCGAGCAGTTCGGGCAACACGGTGAGAATATCTATATTCATGGCACAAATATAGTATTGCTATAAAGAACCTGATCGGGCCGGTCAGAAGTATAATGATCAAAGCTCATGTTTGTCGATTCATGATTACCGTAATTCAACCCCTTACTAAAAAATGCCAACAATTCTCATCACAGGTGGTACCGGTTCCATAGGAAGATCGTTATCTGAAAAACTTTTGCGAAAAGGATATGAAGTCATGGTGTTGAGCCGCGAAAAGGCTTCTTTGGCAAACGGTGAATCGTCAGCAAAGATCATTACCGCCCGCTGGGATATCGAAAAACAAAGCATTGATGAGCATGCAATTCGTAACGCTGATTGTATCATTCACCTCGCCGGAGCAAATATTGCGAAAAAAAGATGGACTGAAAAAAGAAAAAAGGAAATTCTAGAAAGCAGGACGAAAAGCAGCGCGCTCATCGTGAAAGCATTGAATGAAATTCCCAATCATGTAAAAACGGTGGTGTGCGCTTCAGCAATCGGCTGGTATGGTCAGGATCTGACAATTCCACCTGCCAGGTATTTTCTTGAGACAGATTCTTCGGATAACGATTTTCTTGGTGAAACATGCCGGCTTTGGGAAGAAAGTATTGAATCAGTAAAAGGATTAAATAAACGATTGGTAAAGATCAGAACCGGAATTGTGCTCAATCACGGAAGAGGCGCTTTAAAAGAATTTTCCAGGTCACTCAGGTTTAATATCGCGGCAATCTTAGGAAGCGGCGAACAAATGATCAGCTGGATACACATTGATGATCTTTGCAGCATTTATATGGAAGCGGTAGAGCATGAAAATGTAAGCGGCGTTTATAATGGCGTCGCTCCTATTCCGGTTAATAATAAAGAACTCACCCTGGCCATAGCAAGAAAGTTAAAAGGGAAAAAATATATTCCGGTTCATGTGCCGGAGTTTATTTTGAAAATGGCATTGGGTGAAATGAGTACCGAAGTTTTAAAAAGTTGTACGGTAAGCTGCGATAAAATAAAAAATACAGGGTTTCAGTTTTTGTATCCGGGCATTGAAAGCGCGTTGAAGGATTTGTTGGGTTAGGTGCCCATCATGTTTGAAAGCCGCAGCGTTCGCGGATAAGGTATCACCAATAAGTTGCGGGATTAAGCGGCACTGAGACGCCAGAAAATACAACCCGTCCGTCCCTTGGATTTTACATTTGCCTTCGCTGATGAGCAAGCATGCTGATAAGATTTTCCAAACAGGCTTCTAACAAATCTACAGGTCTCTCCTGTTATTAAGCCAGAAACAAAAAAACCAGGTAATCGATACCAATGCCAGGCTATATCCCACATGATATTTGACTGCATTGAGCGATATTTGGTAAGCCGCTTCATCAAGCCGGCCAATGAATGCAGGTTTTGGAAGAAGTTTTTGTGAAATCTCCAATGGAAAGTATTCTCCGATGCCACTTTTGTATTTGTATTTCAGTACGTTCACTGCTATAGGCTCCAAAATAATAAAATAAAAAGAGAAAACTGCCAGAGCAATAAAGGATTTTCGCAACAGCAGGCCCACCATAAACGCTATGGAAAGCTGCGAAAATGTCTGTAAGGCAAACAAGCCAACATAATAGATCATGCTCCAATGATTTGCGCTGGTATTTTCAGTATTGGTAACTCCCATGATGAACGCAACAATTGAAAATAACAAGGTAACGATCAACGTTAAAATCATCACGTCAATCATTTTTGCGAACATGAATTCTTTGCGGCTCCATCCATCAATGATATTCTGACGATTTGTTTTGTACGTGTATTCATTGGTGATGAGCATGATGACGACGATTGCCGGAATAAAAACAAAGATCGAAGAAAGATAAGCAACAGTGTGCCAGGCCTCAGGAAATGAAAACGGGTTACCAATCAGCGCTTTCAGGATTTCTCCTTTTTTATTATTATCCTGGGTTATGTCAACATAAACCCCATGGAATATATAATTGATGCCCGGATAGGTCAATGCAGTTATTCCCATGACCCACCAAAATGCCGGGTACTTTTTTATTTTGAGCCATTCCGTTTTTAAGATATGTTGCATGATCTGTTAAACATTTAATTACTGGTGAGCTCGAAGAATTTTGCTTCCAATCTTTGCTTTTTCAGCAAAAGATGATTTAAAATTATACCATGAGAAAAACAAAACTGGTTGATCTCATCCAGTTTTGAACTGCCTTTGGCAAAACGCAATTGCAAAAAATTCCCTTCTCGGGTTATTGCCGTCGCCAATGCATAACCGGTTATAACAGTCGTTAATTTTTCAAAATCCGTTGCGCCGATCTCAACGATATCTTCATCAACGAGCACATCATTTACATTACCGGTTGTAATGAGATCACCTTTTTTTAATATCGCAACATGTGTGCATATTTTTTCCACCTCATCAAGCAAATGACTGGCGATGATTATGGTATGTCCTTTCTTACTTAATTCGATAATCAATTCGCGCATTTCAGCAATACCGACCGGATCAAGACCATTCGTTGGTTCATCAAGCACAAGCACTTTGGGGTCTCCCAGTAACGCGCCGGCAACAGCCAGGCGCTGCTTCATTCCCAGGCTATAACTGCTGAATCGGCTGTTTCTTCTTTCAAATAGTTTTACTTTTTTGAGAACATCATCTATGCCAAGCATATCCCCGCGACCACTGATGGCGTTGGTAACTTTCAGGTTATTTGCGGCCGAGAGGTAATGATAAAAATTCGGCGTTTCAAGCAGGGAGCCGATCTTTTTCCTCTGTTCTGGTGAACCCGGTTTGCCGAACCAAAGAAAATTTCCTTCGTCGGCTATCAGCACATCGAGGATAATGCTGAGCAGCGTGGTCTTGCCACTTCCGTTCGGCCCGAGAATTCCGAATACCGATCCGGGAGGAACATCGAACGAAACTTTGTTCAGCGCTCTTATTCTTCCGTAATTTTTTGTGATGTTATTAAGCGATAAAATATTCTCCAAAGCGATGTTTTTTGGTGGCGACAAGATAGGACAAGTTTCCCAGAGAAGGAATAGATTTTCACAGATGGTATAACGAAGTTATCTGCGGCAGCGGGCCCGTCGGTGTGAAGAATTACCGCTAATTAACCGCTGCATGTTTTTGGTGATAAAAGCTGGAGAAATCGCCAATCATGGCAAATCCGTTTTTGTCAAACCGCAAACGGGAAAGTTTTATGTCATCAACATCGGTTTGCAAAACTTTGCGCAAATAAGGATTGATCGTTCCGCCCGGCTGCAACGGCAATGCATTAATATCATACTGAAATTGCGGATCGCAAATGGTGCCTCGCGGGTACATAATTCCCGGTTGTCCTTTGCCCCGGATGTCAAGAATTTGCGGATGATTTAACCCCAATGTATGCCCATACTCGTGAGCAGCGGTTGTTGAATTATTTAGCAGATTATCCCATTTAAAATAGCCGGTGTTGCAATTTATTCCATCAACAGAAGAAACATGATTCACAGTGAACTCTTCAATACGGAAATAATTATTTCGCGGATTTGTGTTAAACCATACTGATTCCGGATCCAGTTGCGGTGCGTAATTTCCTTCAATATTAAATCGCACGTCAAACCAATCGCCATGCATTTTCACTGTAGCTTTTGGTTCGTTCCAATGATCGGCTATATCCCTGGCAATTTGCAAAGAAAGATCCTGTGAGGCTGCATCACCATAAAAATAAAAAACAGAGTGGATGATGAGTTGGTGAGATCCTTTGATGAGTTCTGCTTGGCCCATGGGATGTAACGGGTTCTCCGGACGTTTCTTAAATATGATGAAACCAGGGGTATTGCGGGGCGACTTCCCCAACCACGATTCTATCCCCGATTTGTCCGGTCTTCCGGGTGAGGAATCACGTAAATACGTTGAATAAGGATAAAATCCCGGTTAAGTCTTTATTTCAGCATTTCGTCAAGTTTTTTATCTAAATCTTCACCGCGCAAGCCCCTGGCAACAATTTTTCCGTCTTTATCAATTAAAAAATTCATCGGGATTCCCTGGATGCCGTATAACGCAGCGACACTGTTCTTCCATCCCTGCAAATCAGATACCTGCGACCAGTTGAGATTATCTTTTTTAATAGCTTCTTCCCATTTGTCTTTTTTTTCATCCAGCGAGACACCTAAAATATCAAATCCTTTGCGGTGATATTTTGAATACGCTTTCACCACATTCGGGTTTTCCGCGCGGCAGGGTCCGCACCAGCTCGCCCAAAAATCTACCAGCACATATTTTCCTTTGAAAGATGCGAGGGATATTGACTTTCCTGAAGCGTCATTTTGCGTAAATTCAGGTGCGCGATTGCCGACGGCAGTTTTTCTGGCAATATCCAGCACGTCTTTTATTTTCTTGCCAAAATACGATTGCTGAATAGAAAGTGAAAGTTGATTATATAGGCTGTCCAATTCAGCAGCCTCTGGGTTGAATGAAAAGCTTTGGTAAACCGCAAATGATGAAACATAGGAAGAAGGGTTTTTCTTAACATAGTCTTTTACAAAGTCTTTCTTTTTTTTCTCAAGTAATTCATAGAATTTTTCAACACTGTCCATTCCTCTCTTATCTCCTTTCAACTGCAGGGTTTCATAGACTTTATCAAGTTTACCTTCTTCATCCTCCAAGTTTTTCTTTCCCGTCAAAAAATTTTTGTATTCTTCCTGCGCCGGCGAACCGGTAACATCTGCATCACTTAGCGAATCCTTTTTTGCTGAAATATTGAGGTGACCGTTCTGTACAAAAAAACCAAGTTGATATTCTCGGTGACCATTGTTTTGAAATCCAAGCATACAAAATTGCGGCGAATCCGCTTTTCCCGTGAACGTAAAACTTCCATTCTTTATGATAGCTGAATCCAGTTTTTCTGAATCAGACTGACGATTGAATAGATAAACAAGCCCGGTATCAAGTCCCGAAATCTTACCCGTTATTATATACGTTGAATCAGTGGTTGCCGAAGCTGTTTTTGGCGAAGTTGGTGATTGACATCCTTGTATCAAAAAGATTACAACTGCACAAATGGTGAAGAACTGTTTCATCTGTTTGGTTTATTTGTAATGGTGAACATGTTATGGGTCAGAAGGGGCCGCTGGTCAGACAACGATTCTTATTATAAAATTATTAATTATAAAATCTGTAAGAAAAAGTTACTTGTTAAATTTTAACACGGATAAGAAAAATGCACCAATGCATTTTTGACGAGCCATTTTGCCATTTGTATCGCCATCGGCCGATAGCAGCATAGTCCAATGCGGGAACCAGCTTGCGCGAGCGATGACCCCATGGTCACCAAATCAGCCATCAAAATGAACCATTAATTCCTGATCGGCTTGCCGCCTTTTATCACACTTTGGATTCTTTCCAGCGTTTTTTTCTCCCCGCACAAACTTAAGAATGCTTCGCGTTCCAAATCCAACATATATTGTTCGGTAACAAATGTGGGTTCGCTCAGGTCTCCGCCGCACATCACGTATGCCAATTTTTTTGCGACCAGGACATCATGACCGGTAGCATAATTAGCACGCCACATTCCATTAATGCCTGAGTACAAAGCACCCAGCGCAGAGCGACCGAGAACTTTGACATCGCTTCGCAGAACAGGCATGACATAACCATCATCATACAATTCAATGACCCCTTGTTTTGCTTCGAATATTCTTCTGCCGGGGTTGATGCTCACAAAATCTTTTCCTTTTCTTAATATACCCAGCTCAAATGCTTCAAACGCCGAGGTCGAAACTTTTGCAGTAGCAACGGTAAAAAAACGATTTTTTAAAGTGATGGTTTCAGGTTCATCTTCGTGCATTTCATCCGCTGCACGGAGTGCAAATTCTTTTGTTCCGCCACCACCCGGAATTAACCCAACCCCCAATTCAACCAGACCAATATATGATTCTGCAGCAGGAACAACTTTTGCAGAATGTAACACCAGTTCGCAGGAGCCCCCTAACGTTAATGCATGCGGTGCGGTAACAACGGGTACGGCAGCATATTTTACGCGCATCATCGCAGCCTGGAAAGTTCGCACCGCCATATCCAATTCATCATAATCCTGTTCTATGGCAAACATAAAAATCAATCCGACATTTGCTCCTGCGCTAAAATTTGCGCCTTCATTGGCAATCACCAACCCCTTAAATTTTTCTTCAGCCAGCCCCACTGATTTCTGTATTCCTTCCAAAACTTCTCCGCCAATGGTATTCATTTTTGTATTCCATTCCAATCCCAAAACATCATCTCCCAAATGATATAGATGACAGGCGCTGTTTTTCCAAACGGTTTGGTTCTGGAAATTCTTCATCACCAGGAATGCTTCGCTCCCTGGGATTGACTTATAAGACTTTGATCCAAGGTCGTAATATAAGCGCTTTCCGTTTTCAACCTGATAAAATGTTTTGGCACCGCCTGCAATCATTTCATCGACCCATTTAGCAACGCCGAAGCCCGCCTCGCGCATGGCCTTCGCTGTTTTCTCAACCCCCAACACATCCCAGCTTTCAAAAGCGCCGATTTCCCAGCCAAAACCTGCCATCATTGCATCATCGACGCGATAAATTTCGTCGCTGATCTCAGGAATTCGATTCGAGATATACGCAAACAATCCATAATGAAATTGCCTGTAAAACTCTCCCGCTTTGTCAGTGCCACTGACCAGGGCTTTCAACCTTGTTTTCAAATCATCAATTTGTTTTGCCGTTTCAACCGTCGCAAACTTTGGTCTGGTCCTTGGCTTGTATGCAAACGTATTGAGATCAAGAACTAAAATTTCTTTTTCTCCCTTGGAATCCGGATTCCTCATTTTTTTGAAAAATCCTTGTCCTGTTTTATCTCCAAGCCAATTATTGGCAACCATTTTTTCAAGCCATGATGGAATAAGAAAAGTGTTTTTTGCCTCATCATCCGGGCAATTATCATGAACGCCTTTTGCAACTTTTACCAAGGTATCAATGCCAACTACATCCGCAGTTCGGAAGGTGGCCGATTTGGGTCGACCGATTATTGGACCAGTCAACGCATCGACTTCATCAATCGTCAATCCTAATTTTTCTACCAAACGAAAAATTGCCATGATACCATATACGCCCACGCGATTGGCAATAAAGGCAGGCGTGTCCTTACAGAGAACAGTCGTTTTGCCGAGATACAGATCTCCGTAATGCAACAAGAAATTTATTACTTCAGGATCGGTATCCGCTGTGGGGATAATCTCCAATAAACGCAAATATCTCGGCGGATTAAAAAAATGGGTACCGCAAAAATGTTTTTTAAAGTCATCGGTTCTTCCTTCCGTCATCAGGTGAATCGGGATGCCGGAAGTGTTTGAAGTGACGAGCGTTCCCGGCTTTCTGAATTTTTCTACTTCGGCAAAAACGGATTGCTTCACGTCAAGTCTTTCTACAACGACTTCAATGATCCAATCGCAGGAAGCGATGTCTTTCATGTTGTCGGTAAAATTTCCTGTTTTTATTTTTTTGATGACATCTTTCGTATAAACCGGTGACGGGTTTGATTTAAGCGTGGAGGCCAGGGCATCATTGACAATTCTGTTTTTCACGGCGGGTTGATCCGTTGTTAAATTTTTTGCCTTTTCTGCATCATTCAATTCTTTGGGGGCTATGTCCAAGAGCAACACGGATAAACCCGCTCCCGCAAAATGGCAGGCAATGCGGGAGCCCATAACTCCGCTTCCGAGCACTGCAATTTTCTTTATTATTCGATTTGTCATAAAAATCAGTTAATTAAAAAAAATGAAATCAGCTAACCAATGAACCATTATCAATAACGTCATCTGGCTTTATAAAATACAATTTTCCCTCTTTGTTCTCAGCCATTAAAATCATTCCGTTACTTTCGATTCCACGCATTTTTCGAGGAGCAAGATTTGCAACAACCACAACCTGTTTGCCGATTATGTCTTCGGGTTTGAAATGCAGGGCAATGCCCGAAATAATTATCCTTTTTTCAAATCCTAAATCAATCTCAAGTTTTAATAATTTATCTGCTTTTTCGATTTTCTCTGCAGCAAGAATTGTTCCTGCCCTCAGATCAAGCTTTGCAAAATCCTCATATTGAATTGTTGATTTACCGGAACCCTGGTTGGTCACCGTCTCTTTGTCGCCTGCTGTTGCCATGTAAGTGCTTGTTTCTGTTTTGACCAATCCGGTTTTTAATTTTTCAATTTGTGCAGTAATTTCTTCGTTTTCAATTTTTCTGAATAGCAATTCCGGTGCTCGTAAACTATAACCAATACTCAATAATTTCATTTTTCCTGCATTTTCCCATTCTAACATTTTGTCAACTACTTTCATCAGGTGCAACATCTTTTTTGCAGTGGCTGGCAAAAAAGGGTTTATCAAAATGGCGAGATTTGCAGTCAGTTGTAAACAAAGATGAAGACAATTGTCAATTTCGTGCTGCGGGCTGTGCGCGGTGAGCTTTGAGCCCTCCGTGTTCCTGCTCACAGACAACCGCTCGATGCCGGAGGCCTTCTTCCATGGCTCTTTTTCCTGTAAATATTTATTTCCTTTTCTGGCAAGATCAATCACTTCAAATAATGCATCGCGGAATTTATAACCTTCAATGGAGTCCTGGACTTTGAGCGCGGACACTTGAATATTTCTGATTAACTCATTGTCTGTTTCATCCAGAATTCCGATGTGTAGCGGTGGTACCTTGCTATTGCATAATTTATGCATTAACACAAAAGTGCGGTTCACAAAATTTCCGAAAATCGCAACAAGCTCGCTGTTATTTCGATCCTGGAAATCCTTCCAGGTAAAATCATTGTCCTTTGTTTCCGGCGCATTCGCACACAGCACATAACGGAGCGCATCTTCACAGCCGGGAAAATCTTTCACATATTCATCTATCCAGACCGCCCAGTTGCGCGAAGTGGATACTTTTTCTCCCTCAATATTTAGAAATTCATTCGCGGGAACATTGTCAGGCAACACAAAATTTCCATGTGCTTT